>CAZKIA010000004.1:0-49124 GCA_964552765.1 uncultured Candidatus Saccharibacteria bacterium | reverse complement strand
ATGACGTCGCCCATGGTCAAGATTCGTAAACCAGCGAACACCTTTGACGCGAATATATTTGCGGCCCTCGTCATCTATACGATATCCTGCTGCGTGGAGTGGATAGCTATCTGGTACTTGAAATTCACGATCACCACTACTAATACTTTGGCCGAGCCACATCTTGTTATCTTTAATTAATGGAAAGATTTCTTTGTAGGTAATCGCATTCATGCTACCAATAATGCAGAATTTTTTATTGTGCTCTACTAACTGTGCGACATACTCCCGAAACAAACTAAACGGCGGATTCGTCACCACAATGTCACTCTCTTTTAGCAGTTCAATACATTCCTGACTACGGAAGTCACCATCCCCCGCTAGTGGTGTCCATTCATTGTTCTTGTTGTCTTTGAGTTGACGAGCGACGTCTTCGAGGTTGAATTGACCATCATTGTCGTAGTCACCAACGTCTGTGATGATGAACTTGTTGGCGGTGATCTTATCGCGGCCTTTTTTAGAAGTGATGGTAATGTCATCACCAAAGAGACCTAGCTGTGTATTGGCAACCGGAGATGGTTTGTAACTGGTCGTAATAAGTTTCTTAAGGCCGAGGCGTTTAAAGTTCAGCACAAAGTATTTGAAGAAGTTACTTTCATACGGGTCGTCACAGTTGCAGTAGACCACTTT
Organism: uncultured Candidatus Saccharibacteria bacterium; assembly: GCA_964552765.1. Taxonomy (GTDB): domain Bacteria; phylum Patescibacteriota; class Saccharimonadia; order Saccharimonadales; family Saccharimonadaceae; genus JAPUDQ01. Next base: position 48,455 of record CAZKIA010000004.1, on the reverse strand, counting down.
GCCCCGAAAGGTATCGGGGTCGTACATTAGGTAGGCACCGATCTCTTTTTGGATGTCCGGGAATTGAGTGTAGAATTCGTCGTTTTTGGCGGATTTTGCCGCAGACAGATTACTATTTGCCATCGCTACAACTCGCTAGCTTGCATGCGCTTTTGCTCAGTGGTATCGCGGTCGCGTACGGTCACGGTGCCGTCCTCGAGTGTCTGAAAATCAATCACCACACAGTGCGGGGTGCCTATCTCATCTTGGCGGCGATAGCGCTTGCCGATGTTGCCGTTGTCGTCCCACATGACATGCCCGTGCTTTGACTTGAGCGCCGCATACACCTCACGAGCTTTGGCCACCAGCTCGGGTTTGTTCTTTAGCAGTGGCGATACGCAGTATTTGACTGGCGCCAGGTGCTCGGGCAATGCCAGGTAGATGCGCTTCTCGCCATTTTGCTCGTCTTCGCGGTAACTACTTGTCAGTACGGCCATTACTGCCCGCTCGACGCCAAAACTTGGCTCGATGACGTGTGGCACAAATCGTTCGGTCGTGCCCTTCACGATGTATTCCATATTTTTGCCACTGACACGCTGGATATTGCCTAGGTCAAAGTCGGTACGATACGCGATACCCATCAGTTCTTCGCGGCCAATCGGGTAATCAAACTCAATATCGATGGTGCGCTTGCTGTAGTGCGCGCGGTCTGCCTCGGGCACTTCGAGCTCGTGAATTTTGTCGCTCGGTAGGCCTAGTTTTGCCAGGTATTCGTGCGTGCTGGCGAGCAGCACATCAAAGCTTTCCTGCCATTTGTCGGGATGAACAAAATACTCGATCTCCATCTGCTCAAACTCACGACTACGAAATATAAAGTCTCGCGGGCTGATCTCGTTGCGAAATGCCTTGCCTGTTTGGGCAATACCAAACGGCAAATCAGGGTAAAAACTATCCACGACATTGCGAAAGTTTGTGAAGATACCTTGGGCGGTTTCAGGGCGGAGATAACTAACTGCCCCCTCATCCTCCACTGGGCCAACGGTTGTCTTCAGCATCATATTAAATTCCCTCGCCTCACCGAAAGTACCCTCTTTGCCACAAGCCGAGCATTTGTTGGCATCGTCTAGCTTGTCGGCACGAAAGCGCCCCTTACAGTTGCTACACTCCACCAGCGGATCAGTAAACGTATCGACATGCCCGCTGGCCTGCCAGACTTTTTGGTTCATGAGTATGGCGGCGTCGACACCGTACATGTCGTCGCGGGCATCAACAAAGTGTTCCCACCACAGGTTCATGATATTGCGCTTTAGCTGCACACCCAATGGGCCATAATCCCAGGTGCCACTCAGGCCGCCATAGATATCTGACCCCTGATATATAAATCCTCGACGCTTTGCAAGACTAACGATATCCTCTAGTTTAACCTCTGACACTGACGACTCCTTCCGATGCATGTTGGCAACATGCCTTGGTTATTTGTATTTAGTATACCACATCGACACCTCTGTTATTATTGAAGTTTATATATATTTGTGATATAATAGTATTGGTAATCGTTACCTGCACACTACAAAGAGATAGGAGCCGCTATGGCTGCGCCCAACATCACGCTGACACACCTGCGTCAACAGTTCGCGACTGGGACGCGCAAGTACGAAATGCGCGAGTATGACAGCGCATCAGCGGAGTTCTACGCCATCATCCACCACCTTGACCGCCATGAAGGGCTACTGCGTGTCGAGGATGGGTTTCATCTGTACTGCAAGTCGGTCGTGATGAGGCTCGCCTGCTACGGACACAATGGCCGCCTTCGTCGGTGGGTACTGAGTGGTGAGATGCAAGCCCTGCACCGCAACCTGAAAAGGGTTGTCGATGCGTCGAGCACCCGAGGTGGTCGTTACTACCTCGAACTCGCCGACCAGGCCCTGAGTGGACTGCACAAGGACACCAAGTGGACCGTCGTCCTACGCAGAGCAACTGCACTGCAGTAACGAGCCGGCCCCGCACTTCTTCGTCATGAAGAGGTGCGGGGCTTCGTCATTCATGGGCAATGCGACCGATGACACTACAGATCGGTACCAACTCCGACACATTTTGAATCTGACTAATCACCTGTGGGTTCTGGGCACTGGCAACGCGCAGTAGCTTGATATGATCGCTCGTAAACTGTCCGTGCTCGTCATAGACAAATGAATTTTGATCAACATCATAGCGATACGTCGCGTCTTCGACGAGCTTCATACCATTTTCGTCTGTCGCTAGATTTACGCCGACACCGAGAAGTATTGCCATCTGCAACCGATACCATAGCTCGATGATAGGCGTGGCTATCGAGCGATTGTTGAGACCTAGGAGCGATTGATAGACTAGCTCATAAAATGCCGGCTCCGACAGGATCTCAGACGCCCGTGAGATATCTTTGAGTACGTAGTAGGCAAATTGCAAACGATCATAGTCCTCAAGAATATGTGAGAAAAACGTATCGAGTCGTGCCGATGTTACGATCGCTAAGTCGCCTTTGCCCTGATGCAGTGTAAGGTCGCATATCGCAAGAAGCTCTATACCACCTGCTAGCTTACTTTTCTCGCGACGTACTCCCTTAGCGATTACTCCGATCTTGCCGCTATCGGGCGTTAGCACCTGCATGATACGATCAGCCTCGCCAAAGTTCACACGGCTCAAAACAATCGCTTTGGTAGTGAGGCTAGACATGGGAAGGCACTCCGAAAGTGGTTGGTGCGGGATTATCGGACATCATATCGGCTCATCTCTCAAATTATGTTCTATCGCCTCGCGCAATAATTTAGGGGTGAGGGTCGTCTTGTCGAGAATCTGCACCACACCATACGGCTTTACATCGTCAAGCAATAGACGCTGCGCAAGGCTGGTGCAGAGAATGATAGGGAGTTTTGCTGTGTCGTCATATGATTGTAGCTCGTGCAGTAGATCAATGATGAGCCCCCGCTCCAACATGACATCAGCAATCACCACGTCATAATCATAGCTATCGATGTTGTCCATGGCATCTTGAGCGTTCTGGGCGATATCAACATCATATTCTTCCAGTACGTCCTGATAGCTATCTGCTAGCCATACATCGTCTTCGATCAAGAGAACTCGTGGTTTCATAATGGCAATAATGATAACTGTTGCGATGCGGGCAAATACAGCGAAAATGTTGCGCCGACATCACGATGACGCCGCATATGTAGACTGCCATCCATGCGCCGAGCAAACTGCTCTGCAATCATCAAGCCAAGTCCACTACTGCGCGGTCGAGCATCGAGCGGCTGGGGCGTACGACCGACGTTGCGACGAATTTCCCGCAGGTGAGATGTCTCAGGGCCAAAATCACGCACACTTGCCACTACCCTATCGCCGCGCCGCCGCGCACCAAGTACAATCGCTTCGCGCGGGTCATTGTGTGTCAACGCATTATCACAGAGCCCGATCATCACCGAGCGAAGGAGCGAGCGATTCCCCACTGCTGTCGCGCCGGTACTAGGCACATCTACCCGGATAGTTTGCCCCAGTGCCGCCGCCAGTGGCGTCATCTCATGAGCGACTTCATCGTACAGCGAAGCAAGGATGATGGGCTCGCACTCAAACAGCGTATCCTCCATGCGCGCTACACGCGTCAGGCTCTCTACCAGATGCAGGCTTCGCTCTGAGGTCAATTGTATTCGCTGGGCAGCAAGACTCTCTCCATTGTCTTGCAACTCAAGCGCGAGTTGACGAATGAGGACGAGGGGTGATTTTAACTCATGAGCAGCCGCCAGCAATGTTGGCATATCTGACCATAGAGCTCCCTCGTATTCCATACACCTAGTGTAGCGAACTGGCGCACTATTTACTACCGACTCGTTACGAGATGATCAAGGACTAAACTTGAGCGATTTGAGAATGATATCGTTAAAATCATTTTTAAACGTTGATGAGTCACTAGCGACCGTAAGTGTCTTGTCACGAACTTTAAACAGAACAGCCGAGCCTTCACGGTCTTTAGTAAATCTTCCATCAAACCGAATACCACTAAACCCATTTGTCGTATAAGGATTGGTACGGAGGTCACCTTTTTTAACAAGCCCATCATATGTTTTTATGACTGTGTCATACGGGCGGTCTTCAACAGTGATCCGTACGGCAAATGGCTGTGTGACCGCAGTAGGTGGTACAGGATCTGGATGGAGATATGCCTCGAGTGCGCCTACGTTCTTGGCAGTAAATGAGCTCCACGTTTTGGGATACTGAAAGGAAATGCTACCAAGGTCGCCCGGGCCAGTAAATGTGCGGTACGGAGTCTTCTCTCGCTCCAAAAAGTTCGCTTCATCCGCCTTTGCCTGCTCGGTTTTGGCGATCTCCACTGCCTTAGCGACATCTGCATCAGAATTATTTTTATAATGTGTGTACTGGCTAAATAACCAGACTGAGGCTCCGGTCAAGAGAACGACGACAAAGCCCGTAATAATGTTTGAGATAAGGAGAGGATTTGTCTCGCCTGCTTCACGTGATGTATTCATAAGCAGTATTATAGTCTATCGCGTTGCTTCAGCCAATGGGTATCGCACGAATCCTTTATTGACCGTTTTCAAACAGATACAAGTGCATAGGGCCAACAGAACGCAGGGGCTTTTTGTCCTTCAGCGTGAATCCATAGCTAATAAAGTGTAGTGTCGTTCCAGTACTCCACTCAGTAAGCTTTCTCCCGATAGACTCAATACTGTGGCTTGTCGTAAATGCATAGACCAGCGTACAGTCACGTGGCAGCTCCTTGAGCAATAAATAATCTCTTGTATGCACTGTCACATAAGGACTACGCCGAAATCGCAATCTCGTCATCATGGCTAGGAGAGGGTTTAGTTCATACCCGATAGCACGTGCACCACGATGGGCGACTTCGTGTAGTACTACACCGTCTCCAGAACCAAGATCAACCACCACATCCTGCGCGGTCAGTGGGTACAGCTCCGAAAAAGCACGCTCCAGCTGCCGTCGATGAGATGGCACATACGGAGCACCACGCATGACGACAAACCCAAAGCAGATAATGAGAATGCCAAAAAGTATCAGCAAATACATCGACTATTCCGTATCGAATTTCTCTTTTAGCACTGTGATCTTGTTTTCCAATGTCTGCAGCTTGCTGCGGATGTCGTCTGCCAAGGCTGACCCCTCTTCGAACTTAGCGATGGCTTCTTCCATATCAAAATCATCTTGCTCAAACCATGCGACGATCTCATCAAGGTGCGCAAGCTGTTCAGTCAGCGTTTGTTCATCTGCTGGTGATTTTTTAGTCATGTAATCCTTTCGTTATTCTTTGTCGTAGAAGTAACTGTTGCTGTTATCATACTCGTTTTTGTCTCGATTTTCACCTCATCGCCTTTTTTGGCCTCTGTTATTATTTGTCCCGCCGCATTTTTTAGTAAGGCGTATCCCCTTGTCAGTGCCAAGCGTGGATTGAGCTGATAGAGCACGGTTCCGAGGGTGTCTATCCGTCGCGTCACATGTGCGTGACGTCGCGATAACCCCTCAAATGCGGCTTTTTGGCGTGTCATAACGTCACGACGAACCCCCGATAGTCGCCGCGTCAGACTATCAATCATTTGAGCCGTGTCGCGTACCACCATCCGACTCATCTCACCGCGATCAGGTACGAGCAGTTGTGCTGCATTGCTCGGAGTCGCTGCCCGCACATCAGCCGCCAGATCCGCTAGACTCGTATCAACTTCATGCCCAATACCCGTGATGACGGGTACGCGGCTGGCTGCAATCGCCCGTACAAGTGGCTCATCATTGAATGCACTGAGGTCATCCAAGCTCCCGCCGCCGCGCACAATCGCGATGACATCGGGTAGTTCTGCCATTTGGTTAAAGTGATGGAGGGCGGCAATAATCTGCTGCGGCGCCCCACTACCTTGGACGCTGGTATGGGCAACGATGATATCGACACCACCCCATCGTTGATTGAGAATCTTGATAAAATCACCGTACCCCGCTGCTTGCGTACTACTAATCACCCCAATAGTACGAGGCATGGCCGGGAGCGGCCGTTTACGCTCGATGGCAAAAAGGCCTTCTTTGTCGAGCTTGGCAAGCAGTAGCTCAAATGAACGCTTGAGGCTCCCCTCTCCCAGAGGATGCACTTCGCGAACGGTGAGACTAAATTTACCCCACTGTGTCAATTTTGGCTGGGCAATGACGCGGACATGCATACCATCTTCGATCGGAATACGTAGTGCATACACCATCATGAAGCAGCCAAGCGTTCCCGACTCATCCTTGAGGTCGAAAAACACAAATTTGCCTTGATTAACCTTAAAGCTACTTACCTCACCCTCGACAACAATCACTGGATACGCATAGTCCAGTGTCTGGTTGATCAACGCAATCGCGTCACTAACGTTTAGCGGTGTTTGATCCATATTTGTTGAGAGCTTTCTGGTAAAAATAATACCCACTTATTATCGTCGCGAGAATAAGCAGTGTCCTCGTCAACAGTACTGCAGCAATAATTGCACCGTGATCGATACCGGTTGTCGACAAGAACCCGACCATAAGTGCCTCGAACCCTCCCACGCCCCCAGGTGTCAAAAAGAACGTTCCCGCCAGAGCGGCAAGGCCATAGGCAATCACAAGCGGTGCGGGGTTGATCGGTGTACCAAGGGCGAGGAATGTTATCCAGAACATCCCCACATCAGCCAATGTAAACAAAACGCCCCACAGAAATGGTTTACGTAGTACACGTGGTGACTGTGCAAGCTGCTGGTAGTCACTATGTAGGTCAGCAAAAAAGACCGATACCTTGTCTTCCTGCAGCAGCGGGGCTTTGCGGCGCAGGATGTATTTCCAAAAACGATTGCCATAGCGTGTAATGAGCCGAGCGAACTTGTTCAAACGACTTTTGCTCGCAATGACATAGATAAGCACGAGCGACCCAAAGATAATGGTCGAAGCTAATCCGCTTGCCACCAAGATTGTCGAGCGGCTAATATCACCATCAACCGTAATCGCTACCACTGACACAAGTAGCAGCGCCAAAAACCCTAAAAAGGTCATCGCCAGGCGTACTACCTGCGCCAGTGTCGCACGACCCGCATTTACCCCCAAATGCCCAAGCCGCCATGTCATATATGACGCGCCTGATACACCGCCGCTTGGCAGAATGTGATTCACAAAATTCAGCTCAAGCGCCATCTTGGCAGTCTCGACGCGCGAGACCTGCAAGCCATATTTTTCCTTGAGATAACTAAACACCATTGCCCCCGCTGAGTAGTAACTGATCGCCTGAATGGGAAATATCAGCAGTAATATCCAGATGTTAACGCGCCCCAGTAGTTCCCATGCCTTAAGAAGTTCATGCCGTGAAAAATAGATCACCACGGCCACTAGCACAAAGGTAACAATGCTAATCCACGACTTCGCCGAAAGCTTAGATAATGACATATATGTCTATTATACCGTAGTCCTACCCCAATGAATGCTAAAATAAATATATGCAAACACTCTGTATCCTCGGCAGGCAACCCGCCATTGGCTTAGCCGAGCTCGAATCACTGTACGGCGCTAAAAATATTATCCCGCTTGGAGAGACCGCTGCACTTGTTGAATCAGAGGTTGACTTTGCGCGTCTCGGAAGCACTATTAAATGCGGAGAACTGATCACCACCGTCGACAGTACCAACCCCCAAAAGGTCTTTGATTTTTGTCGGCGCGCCTTGCCTGAGTACGTATCGGATTTCCCTGACGGAAAGATCAAACTCGGTGTTAGCCTGTATGGACTCTCGATGCCCCTCGAAAAAATAAATGCTAATGCCCTGACACTTAAAAAAGTTATTCGCGGCACTGGTCGCTCTGTTCGGGTCGTACCTAATACTGATATGCAACTCAGTAGCGCCCAGACGCTGCATAACGCCATGACATCACCTGTCGGGCTCGAGCTCCTATTTGTCAAAAACGGCACTCAGACGTACATTGGCCGTGTCACGCACGTACAAGATATTGATAGCTATACCCTGCGCGATCGTGGACGGCCTAAGCGCGATGCATTTGTGGGCATGCTACCTCCGAAGTTGGCACAGACGATAATTAATCTGGCAGTAGGCCCAATTAATAAGAGTCTAGACGCTAGAGACTTGAGCCTAGACGAACTTCCAGGCTCCAGACTCCAGACTCTAGACTCTACGGTACTTGATCCATTTTGCGGTACAGGCGTGATACTGCAAGAGGCCGCGCTGATGGGCTATGGTGCCTATGGGACAGATATAAGCGAAAAGATGGTACGGTACAGCCGCGACAATATGAATTGGCTGTTTGAAAAATTTGCCATTCACGCCGACGTCCGCTACGAGACAGCCGATGCCACCACCCATACGTGGCATATTCCCTCATCCCCCGTCCCTCATCCCCCGTCCCTCTTTATCGCTGCCGAAGGCTACCTGGGCCAACCTATCGGTGGCCAACACCCTACACCAGAGAAACTACAAGAAATTATCCACTCAGGCAATGTCATCGTACGAGGTTTCCTCAAAAATATTGCCCCGCAACTCGCGCCAGGTACACGCCTGTGTATTGCCGTGCCGGCGTGGTCGATCGACAATACGCTGTACCAGCTGCCTGCCCTTAATGAGCTGAGCGAACTCGGCTTTGAGCGCGTATCATTTACTCACGCCCAAAATTCGGAGCTCATTTACCGCCGTGACGATCAGCCAACTGGCCGAGAGCTCTTGGTTTTGACCAAAAAATAAGCCGGGCATTTCAGCCCGGTTGGTTACCGTGAGAAGCTGTCACGGCGCAGCGTAGTGGCAGTGATCATTGCCATCATCCGCGAGCGATCTTATAAACAGATCACCTCACGAAGCCAATGACGACCAATACCGCTAGACAGAAAACTATGAAAGCGAACATCGCCGCTGGTCTTTCGGACTTGCTCCTGCGCATGCTTGTACGGTTTTCTGGTGCCGACATCCTAGTTGTCCTTCCTTGACGTAGTGGATATCCTAAATTTTATTATAGCATATTATGTAGCTATTTGTCAATAGTTTACAGATACAATGTGTTGACTTTTACTCTAAGGTTCGGTACAATTACTCGGATTGATTTACAAGTTCTTAAGGAGTTATCTACGCTATGTCACATGTCAAAGCTGGTGGTACCAGCAAAAATATCCACAACAATGCCGGCCAACGCCTCGGCGTCAAGCGCTATGGCGGCCAAAAAGTCTCAGCTGGTGAAGTTTTGGTGCGCCAGACTGGCTCTACCAAGCAAGCTGGTGACGGCACCTACATGAGCCGTAACTTCACTATCCACGCCGCCGTAGACGGTACCGTTGGCTTCAAAAAGGTCAAATCACGCCGCTTCACTGGCAAGACTGAACGCCGCACACAGGTTACCGTACAGTAATTTCAGCTACGTTATAAAAAGCGCCTATATATAGGCGCTTTTTTGTTGGGTCGTATCCTATACTCGCTTTACATCGTACATACGATTCTGATCTAGAAGTGTCTGTGCGGCGTGGCGGTGCTGTCCTATCATCTCACCACGAGAGTTTTTGGCAATCTCATCGGTGCTTGTGATACGACCTTTGTTAAAACTACCGTCTATCATCGAGAGTGCAAGCAACGCAGCATATTCACGCGACTTCATGTTTTGCACAGGCAAGAATCGACGACTATCAGGAGATTTATCGCTATTTAGGTACAGCCGACGGCCAAAAGCATGGACATTTTCATTCAGCAGTGTATCGAGCTTCTTGGTAAAGTAGGCCCCTATCTCGTAGCGAAGTGAGGGATCTTCTCGCACCATATCCACGGCGTTGTCAGTAATGTTTTCGATATTGTGTGCACTAAAAATTGCCCGAAGTGCGGGGTCGCGGTTGAACACCGAGTGAAGCTCAAACAATGCATCGTGTTTGGATGATTCTGTCACAAGTCGATCGTACTCTTTTTGTTGCTCGAGTACTGGCTCGTTGGCTTTGTTTGCCTCATCAATCTTGGCCTGCATCTCGGCGGCACGTGCAGGGTCTTGTTCAAATAAGACTTCGTATTTGTTAAAACCTAGGTTAGCCTCGGCCGTCTCGGGTCGAGTATAGGGCTGAAACAGCTCGGCCATGCGAGGGTCTATTTTGACCTCTGGTGAGCGTGAAGTCTCAACCGGATTATTAACTGGTATCATGGGGTGTTCGATATCGGGCTCGGGTATATCAACAGGTGTGGCCTCACCCCATCGCGCCCACTTAGCATCACTCATGGCAACAGCACCCAGGGATTTATTGAATTTCCCACCCCGGCCTTTCTCGATGTCTTGCATGGTAAAGCGATCAAATGATTCTTGACTGATCTCGTGTGGTGCGCCGACTTCATTGCCTTCTGTATCATAGGCCTGCACGATACTTATAATCTCGCCATCGGGGCCTTTCTTTTGGGCTATTTCATTAACACTACCCTCGATACCACCCGCGCGTGCATCAAACCCTCGGAGTGAGGCTTCTTGAGGAGTAAATGGTGATAAGTGTTCTGACATGGTGTTTATTTTAGAGGTACCTTATGTAGCTCATCATAGCAAATAATTGACTATTTGTCAATATGCTTATGGATGGAGACTTGGTGAGTGACTACTGCATGCCAAGCTGGTGCTTGATACGGTCGACAACGTCACTAATAACAACTTGCGATTTAACCAGATAGTCATCTGCCCCGAGTGAGACGGCGCGCTCTTTGTCCTTAGGCTGGCTAAGTGCAGTAAGCATAATGACACGGACATTGACAGTCTCGGGAGTATTGCGAAGAATATCGAGCACATCAAACCCATTGATCTTTGGCATCATGGCATCGAGTACGATAAGGTCAGGACGGAACTCGATGGCGCTCGAGAGTGCAAGCTCGCCATTGGCGACATGCTCTACCTCAAAGCCCTCAAGAGTCAGGCGAGATTTGTATACCTGGGCCAGAGTCGTGTCGTCTTCAACGAGGAGGATTTTTTTCTTTTGCATATGCTTATTGTAAATCGTTACCGCAAGATTTCCAAGGCCTTGTCTTTTTGTGGGTCACGGTTTGCTGTGTAGTCTTCATCTGACATAGTCACAAGTGTTTCGGGAGTGATGCCTTCTTTGCTGATATTTTTGCCATTTGGCGTATACCAGCTAGCGATTGTCACCTTAAGGCTACCACCGTCATCGAGCTGACGGACATCCTGGACGACACCTTTACCGAAGGTTTTTTCACCAACCAACTTTGCCGCGCCGTTATCATGCAAGGCTCCAGCAAGGATTTCACTGGCACTGGCGCTACCGCCGTTTACAAGAATAACGGTGGGTATACCTTGTAACGGCGCATCACCACGCGTGCGAAGCGTGTCGGTCACTTTACCGCCCGTGCGCTCGCTGACAACCACCTTGTCCTTCATCCAGAGGCTCGCAATGTCTTGCGCTGACTGTAAGTAGCCGCCGCCGTTGCCGCGCAGATCAACGATAATGCCACGAACTTTTTTGTCCTTGAATTCAAGAGCAGCGGCACGTGCAAGCTCTGTCGTATCTGTCTGACCAAAGCGCGTAATACGCATGATACCGATATTGTCAGCTGTTATTTCTGTCTTAACGCTTGGATCGGTGATCTTGTCGCGGACAATAGATAGCTCGACTGGTTTGTCTTGGGACTTACGGATAAGCGTGAGTTTGACAGTGGTGTCTTTTTGGCCGCGGATTTTCTTGACAGCTTGTTCGACTGACCAGCCCGTCGTATCTTCATCGTTGACGCGAGCAATGATATCACCGCTCTGGACACCGCCTTTTTTAGCTGGACTGTTGTCGATCGTGCTAATAACAGTCAATGCCCCGTCCTTTTTGCCAAGTTCTGCACCGATACCTTCAAATGTCCCATCGAGATCGCTCAGGAATTGTTTGGCTTCATCGGCCGTGAAATATACCGTATACGGATCGCCAATTGCATCAACCATACCATGCTTAGCCCCGTCTATCAGCTTCTGGGTATCGAGTTTGCCGTCATAGCTGGCTGCTAACTCCTTGTAAAGACTTTGGGCTGATGAAAGGTCGAGCTGCCCCGAGACAGTCTTCTTGCCAGTTAATGTTGCCCAGATAGTATCTGAGCGTGTACCAGCGACAAATGCTATAGTAACAGCTATAAGTAAAACGGCGATGTGAATGCCCCGCACAGATGGCGTGCGACCAACCGACCGCTCTGAAGTATGAGTGTCCAAAAAATATTCCTCCTAAATGCTTATATCTAATTGTAGCAAAGTTATAGATACTGAGCCAGGAGAAATATACGAAAATCGATACTTAGAAGTAGATGAATGTCAGACCAGACGGGTTGACGTCCATTTCGCTATACTCACCACGAATACCCCAGTTAAACTGGCTGACGTGGATCGTACCGTTGCCATTGATACGCTCGACATACATTGCGTGACCGTAGTAACCGACATACATAATTGCAACTGAGCCAACCACTGGTGTCGAGCCGGTAGGTATACCGCTGGCGGCGGCACTTGATGGCCACTCGTTGGCATTACCACGACCACCCCAGTATGGCATGTAGCGTCCGGTAGAAGCGACTTTCCATGCGGTATAGCTAACACATTCTCGGTTATACATACCCCAGTTATCAACGAGTGTATCCTGGCCTGCATTACACCAAATTGCCGGATAGCCCCCACAGCCCACGCCAGCGACAAGACCACTTACACTGTAGGTGCTTGCGGCTGCGGCATTTGCGGCGGCCTGCTGAGCGCGAAGACTGCTAACTTCGCTGTTTTTGGTTGCAATCAAGTTCTGATACGCGGCTTCTTCACCTCGAGTCTGAGCGACAAGGTTTGCCTGTTCGGCTTCTTTGGCGGCGAGGACTTCTCGTTGTTTATTTTGATCCGCCAGCACTTGTTCGACTTCGGTTTTTTGACGTGTGAGTTCGGCTTTGAGCTTTTTCACTTGATCCATGGCGTTTTTCATCTGGTCACGGACGGAGTTACGGACATCTTGTGCCGAGACATATTCACCGACATTCTTACTACTCGCAAGCACAACAATAGCCGGCTTGTCACCGTTGGCATAAATCTGAGCGACAGTTTTATTGAGCGTACGTTTTTGGCGCTCAAGCTTGTCTTCATTAGCCTTGATATCGGCAGATAGCTTATCAAATTTTGCTTGGTTAAGGTCGATCTGTGCCTGCAAGGCATTCTTTTCGGCCGTCATTGCATCGAGAGTATTTTGTAGCGTATCGCCACGTGCTCGGAGATCAGCTGCTTGCTGTTGATAAGTAGATATCTCGTTATTGATGCCGTTGATGGCATCATCAAAACGATCAGCCGAGACAGAAAATGGTGCCGCGAGCGCGAGATAGGCTGTGCCCGCAACTAACAGCGAGCCGACAACCATAGAACGAAACCGGTGTGTGGTGGGTTTTTGTTTCATTGGTTTTCCATATAATACCACAGCGCTTACGCTTACGTCAATGCTATTTTTGTGGCGCACATGGCCTCTAAACAACGACCGAAATCGTATCATACTATCATTCTTCCTTTTTCAAACTTTAAGATAGCGTCGTACAGCCAACCGAGCCGACACAATACCGATCAGTGCACCAAGTAGCAACATCGCCAGCGCCACAAATGGCGCAAAAAGTACCATGTTATCAGCAAGACGATCAACAGATATCCCCCACCCTGCAATTTGGCTACGAAATGTCAGCAGCCCAAAATACCCGAGAGCTGTTGCGATGATGGCGGCAAAAAACCCATACATGATCGCCTCGACGACAAAAGGCCCGCGGATAAATCCCTTGTCGGCACCGATAAGCTTCATCATCTCGATCTCATCGCGGCGGTTAAATATCGCCATTCGGATGGTATTAAAGACAATCAACGTCGAGATAGCTACGAAAACAACTGTTGCCAACAGCCCGACTTGATCAGCTGTACTCGCCCATCCGCTAATCGTCTTGATAGCCGAGCGGTTATCGCCATCAAGTTTGCGCGATTCATCAAAAAGATTAGCACGAAATGTCTTGTCGTTTTTCATTAATGACTCGATACTCGTCACTTTGTCTGGGTCTTCAACGGTGATATCAAACTTAGCCGGAATCGTGATCTCAGAAAGTGTCTCGAGCTGCTCTTTGTCACCAGGATTGACGTTTTGCGCAAGGTATATCTTGCGACCCTCTTCGGTCGAGACGAAGGTAACGGTTTTGACATTGCTGTCATTTTTAAGCTTGTCACGCAAATACACAACATCGGCTGGGTTGATGTCACTTTTCAGAAAAATTGCCAGTTTGATGTTTTGTCGCAGACTCGTCACTGTATCACTGAGCATGGTACGAGCCACGACGGTCGAGAAAACAATAAGAAGCGTGATCGTCATCACAGCTGTCGCCGCCGTCGTTAGCCAGGCATTACGCGTAAAGTTATTGACACCATAACGAAACATCCGCATCCACGTTAAATACGATCGGCGAAGTCGCTTGTTGTCGCGAAGTTTTGCTCGTGATTCGGATTTCTTTGCCATAACTAGCCCTGCCTATAACTTCCTACTGCTTGATCACCAGAGATTTTACCATGATCAAGTGTGATAACACGTCGTTTTAGCTTGTTGACGATCTCAACATTATGCGTGGTAAGGAGTACTGTCGTACCGTAGCGGTTAATTTTCTCGAGTAAGCGAACAATATCCCAGGAGTGCTTGGGGTCGAGATTTCCGGTCGGCTCATCGGCTATCAAAATCTTTGGCTGGCGCACTACCGCACGAGCAATCGCTACGCGCTGGCGTTCACCACCAGACAGTTCTCGGGGGTAATTATTTTCTTTACCCTTGAGACCGACAAGCTCAATGACTTTTGGCACCGTATTCTTAATCTCACGGTTGGTCATGCCGGCAATTTCAAGCGCAAAGGCAACATTTTCAAAGACAGTCCGCTGCGGCAATAGTTTAAAGTCCTGAAATACCACGCCAATCTTGCGACGCAACAATGGAATGTGCTTATCTTTGAGGGTGTCATAGTCGATACCGCCAACAACAATTTTGCCACTAGTTGGCTTCTCTTCACGCGTGAGAAGTTTGAGAAGCGTGCTCTTGCCCGCTCCTGAAGTACCGACGAGGATAACAAATTCTTTTGGTTCAATATGCAAGCTAATCCGACTCAGTGCCGGTTCACCGTCTTTGCCATAGGCTTTTGATACTCGGTCCAATAGGATCATTACTATAACCATTATACAGGATATCAATGGTGTTTGTTCAATAATATTGCCTCGCTTAAATAAATCAACTAGACTTATAGACAGTACGCGTAACCAAAAGGGAGCATTTGATGACACTACCCCAAATACGATCACTATTTTTAAAGACATTGATCGGGTGTCTATTCTTGGCAGCTACCGTTGCTGTTATTGCCGTCCTAGCGGGCGGTATGTCAGACGTGCTGTCTCGTGCACTCTGGACTGTTGTACTTGTCGGACTTCATGCCTTTGCCGGTCTGGCTTTTACTCAGATTGACGGCATTGCCTATGACGACAACGACGAAAGCGTTGATCGGCCAGCTGGCTCGCTCAAGCTCACCGCTCTGGCGCTGTTTGGTATCGTCATCTTCAGTTTTATTACGTCAGTCTTTCATGCCTGGCAAATTATCGATGGCAGCCTTGCCTGGAGGTTCTACCAGATTTACTTTATCTTTGCATTTGCCATCTTGCATGCCGACGTACTGTTGCGAGCTCGCGGTCATAGTAGTACGACAGACACTGTTATCACGGCCAACTTTGTCGTTATGGCGCTCGTTGTCGTCCTTATGTCGACATTTGTGCTCATGGACTGGAAACTCATAGCAGAGATCCTCATACGTATCCTCGGTGCCGCAGCAATCATTGATGGCACGCTAACACTAACCGCCATCATCATGCACAAAATGTATCTCGAGAAACACCCTGAACTCGTCAAAGCTCCGCCCGTCCAAACCGTCATCGGCCCCGATGGTCAGCCCGTCGCTGTCACTGCACCACCACGACGACGTAGCGGCCTCAGTATTATCTTTATTATCATCGGAATATATGTTGTGTTTCAGATCATTGGTGCGATCGTTAGTTTTGGTGTCTATCGATAACATTTCCCTTACGCCGAGATTAGGCGCTGATTGACTGCATTTCTAGATAGGCGTCGATAAATTCATCGAGCCTACCACCTAGCACCCCACTTGCATCGCGCTCTTCATATTTCGTACGAGTATCCTTCACCATGGTATACGGGTGGAGCACGTAGTTACGAATTTGGGCGCCCCAGCTAGCTGACTCACCGGCGCGTAGGTCGGCGAGCGTCTCGGCATGCTGTTCAAGCTGCAACTGAGCAAGCTTGCCTCTGAGAATCTTCATGGCAGTTTCTTTGTTTTGTAGTTGTGAACGCTCGTTTTGGATGGCAACAACAGTACCTGTCGGGATATGGGTGATACGCACGGCGCTGTCAGTCGTATTGACCGACTGACCACCGTGGCCACCCGCCCGATAGACATCAATTTTGAGGTCATGATCATCAATTACCACTTCGTCGGGAGTATCGATCTCTGGCATGATCTCGACAAGTGCAAAGCTGGTCTGTCGTAAGTTATCAGCATTAAACGGACTCAGCCGGACGAGACGATGAACACCATGCTCTGACTGCAGTTTGCCGTAAGCATACGGCCCCGTAAAGCTATACGTGGCCGATTTGATGCCGGCTTCTTCACCCGGACTACGCTCGATCAGATCTGTTTTAAAGCCTGATTTTTCGCCCCACCTGAGATACATGCGCTCTAGCATCTCGCACCAATCCTGCGCGTCTGTCCCGCCAACACCAGCACTCAGTTTGACGATAGCACTATGGTCATCATACTTTCCGCGAAATAATAGATCTTTTTTTAGTCGAGCAAACTCGGCATCAAGAGCATCCATTTGCTCGGTAAATTCACGTATCATCGACTCATCGCCGATCTCCATCAGCTCAATGATATCACTCACCTGCAATCGCAACGTTTGCCATGGCTCGATGGCGGCTCGCATAGTGGCGGCTTGCTTGCTCAGCATTTGTGCTCGCTCGAGGTTATTCCAGACATCACTCTCGGCCAGTTGTTCATCGATATGAGCTAATTCTTCAGCCTTAGCGGCAATTGTCAGCTGATCGTACGCCGCGATGACAGCAGATTGCAGCTCATGGGCGCGTTTTTTGAGTGGTTGCATACCTACTATGGTAGATGGTATTTGATAAATGGTAAATGGGAGAGGACACGGTATACTATTTTGTAGCATGAAGATAGGAGTATTTGATAGCGGAATCGGTGGCGAGGCAGTCGCTCGTGACCTAAGGCGCACATTTGTAGACGCCGAAGTCATTAGTATAAGTGACCGCAAAAATCTCCCGTATGGTTCAAAAATGCCCGAGCAGATCAGACACCTCGTGGATAATGCAATTCAACCCCTGCTGGCAACGAAATGCGATGTGATTGTAATTGCCTGCAATACTGCAACGACAATCGCCTTACCAATGCTACGCAAGCGCTACCCTAGGCAAGTGTTCATTGGAATCGAACCAATGATTAAAACTGCCGCCAACCAGACAAAAAGTGGCGTTATCTGTGTCTGCGCAACACCCGCGACACTTTCAAGCACGCGATATCACTACCTCAAGCAAACATTCGGAAAGAATGCCTTATTTATTGAGCCAGATTGCCATGATTGGGCTGAAATGATCGAAAAAAATGAGGTGAATATAGCCCTCATCTCACGCCGCATCACGCAAGCTCTCGAGCAACGCGCCGATATCATCGTACTCGGCTGTACACACTACCACTGGATACAAGATATTATCGAAACCATCACTGCTGGCCGCGCTACGATACTTGAGCCGACCGAAGCCATTGCTCGACGTATCAAAACACTACTGCCTGACGCCTGACTAAAGCGCCTCGACGGCCGCAACAAACTGATCGCCGCGATCGCCATAGTTTTTGAACATATCAAAGCTAGCGCTAGCCGGGCTTAGCAGGACGACTCCACCAGGTGCAGCAATGGCGGTAGCAGTCTTAACAATTTCAGACATACTTGCCTCAGGCACAGCAACGACAACCTCTTCCTTACGACATAGCTTTTCAATCACCTTGCCCGTTTGACCGATGGCGACAACAGCCGTCTTGGTGTCTTTGCAACGTTGAATAATTTCATCGTAGTGCGCGCCCTTATCGGAACCGCCGAGAATGATAACTTTTGGCTCGTGAAAGGCGTTGATAGCGGCAATCGCTGATCCTGGTGTTGTTGCAATACTATCGTCATAGTAGCGAATTGATTTTACCGTACGAACAAACTTAAGTCGGTGTGGTAATCCGTTAAATACTGTGAGGCCTTGTTTGATCGCTGTATTATCGAGGGTAAAAACACGTGCAGCCGATATAGCAGCGCAAGCATTCTCGATATTGTGGGCTCCTGGGAGCGTCAATGTTGACACAGGACAGATGTCGTCACCCTGGACACGGAAATAGCCCTGCTCTTCATAGACACCCGCCGCATCACGAGCATTGTAGCGCACCATGTCGCCCAGCACCGTCGAGCGAGCAATCTTTTCACTCCATTTGTTTGATGGGTGGTAAAAACACACATCGTCGCCGCGCTGATGACGGCGGATATTGCCTTTGGCGCGGACGTAGTCATCAAAATCAGCGTGAATATCAAGATGATCTGGCTCGATCATCAATACTACGGCGACATGCGGACTACGCTCAAGATCCCACAGTTGAAAGCTACTCAGTTCATACACAACAATATCGGATGGTTTTATTTCTGACAGCATCGCCAAAGCTGGCTGACCAATGTTACCGAGCAAATGTACGGTGTAACCTGCAGCGCGCAGGATGCTCGCAATAAGACTACTCGTCGTGCCCTTACCTTTCGTACCAGTAACGCCAATGATCGGTGCAGGACACTTCGCAAAGAATTCATTCGTCCCCGACCAGATCTTGCCATGCGTCACAATATAATGCGGCGGCAAACTAGCGGTACGAACGACGAGGTCATAATCTTGTAGCGTACGGAAGACTTTCTCACCAAGCAAAAACTTCGCGCCCTCAGGAATTGGCCGACTCGGCTGTGCTGCCTCATCGACGATTGTTACGTCATAGCCATGGTCGGCATAGTAACGATAGTTGGCTTCACCCTCGATGCCATAGCCGGCAATTGCAACTTTCATTAGGAATAGTATAACACTGATGCAGTTTACAGTTTACAATTTTCAATTCACAATAAGTTTTCAATTCACAATGATCAAATAATCCCAATAAATCATCGCTGCGACTGTTTGAAAACTGATCACTGAGAACTTAATGAAAACTGTAAACTGAAAATTATAAACTGCTACTGTTTGTCAAACAGTGGCGACAATCGTGCATGAAGATCATCGATAAATGCTTTATCAACATTGCCGATGCCACCGAGTAGCCAACAATCAGCATTGATAAACTCACGGGCTGTCTCAACAATTCGTTCACGTGTCACAGCCTGAATATCGGTCGGTTGGACGTCATAATCGCTAATAAAGCCATCAAAGAAATATCGATCAGCGTACCAGCGGTTGATCTGCCCTGCTGTTTGCGCACCCATCTGATGACGGCCAAGAGCGTACTGACGAGCTGCCTCAACCTCTTCGTCGGTTATCTCACCGTGCACCAGCGCTCCAACTTCACGGACAATGAGATCAAAAAGTTCGGAAGCGTTTTCAGCCTCAAGCTCAGTGCCGAAATCCCATGTGCTATTGTGCTCTTGAGCATTCGTATTACTCCACACCCCATAGGCGAGACCTTTTTTGCGGGCACCACCAAATATCCGCGAGCGAAATGTCCCGTTCAATATATGGTCGGCAAACTGCATGGCATCAATCTCAGCATCACTGAGACGACGCGGTACAACCATACTAAGACCAAAGGTAAATGTCGTCGCCTCTTTGCGTTTAATAAGGAGCGGATCGGCGCGGTGAAGTTCATCAACTGGTACGCTCAGGCGCTCGCCTTCTGGCAGCTCCCAGCTCTCGAGCATCTGCGTAATCTGTTGCTCGCGGCCCTCGATATTACCCGCAATAACAAACCGCATATTATTCAGGGTATGTGTCCGACGATAATGCTCGCGGATATCTGCCACAGTTACATGATTGATCGTCTTGATGCGTTCTTGCCATGTCAGGACGTCCTCGCCAAGTACCTGCGCCATTTTTGACCACAGTACCCACATATGATTGTTTAGGTAGCCATTGAGTTCGTTGCGGACATTGCCGGCCTCAGCTTTTAGCTCCTCTTCGACAAAACGAGGCTTCGTGATAGACAGCTGTTGCAAATCGAGGATACGATCCCATTCAAAGTCCGCGCAGTCGGTCATATACACCATGCTGTAGTCGGCAGTGGTAGCATTAAAATACGCCCCATTTTTCGTAAACTCGGCATCAAAATCAGCGGCATCCTTAAAGCGAGCATTGGCACCAAACGCCATGTGCTCCATGATATGCGCCGTCTCCTCGATACTTTGGTCACGCACATAGCGAGTACCCGCCCGGAAGTGGATTCGGCTACTCATCACCTGCGCACCCGGCACATGGATCAAGAGCCCACGTGCACCGTTCTTGAGCTCAAGCTCTGTGACGATGTGTTTCATGAGCGAACTCCGTTCGCCATTTACTTACGTTTCCTGCTGGCTCGGGTAGCTTTGCGTTTTTTCTTGGCTGCTTTTTTGCGATCAGCTTTGACTTTTTCTGAAGCATCTTTTTTGGCCTTGAAATCATCATCACTCGTATGTGATTCGGCGCTGCCGAGTTCGTTGACACCTTGCTCGATCGAGTTGGCAGCCGCGCGAGTTAGTTCTGATTCATAGACATCATCTTCGAGTTTGGCTGGGCGAAGTTCTTCCTTGCGAACACTGAAGATAGCGCGCAATACTTCATCACGGAGCGTACGCTGCAGGCTTTCAAACATCTTTTGTGACTCAGAGCGATATTCAACCAACGGGTCACGCTGGCCAACACTGCGCCAGTGAATACCTTCACGCAAATGCTGCATATTCTCAAGGTGCTGCATCCACAATACATCGAGAATCTGCAGGTATACATCACGCTCCAGCCCACGCATGAGATCAGTGCCGAGATCTTTTTCGCGTGCTTTGTATAGTTTCTGGGCAAGCTCTAAGGCGCTTTTCGCGCGCGAGCGATCTTTTTTGTCTTTTCCAATCGTCGTAAGTGCTTTTTCATCCACAGGAATAATAATCGTAAACTCTTCAACAAATTGTGGGTTGTTCTTGCTCGGAACCAGCGTCGCTTCTTTGACTTTCTCCTGAATCAGGCGCTCGATCTCATCTTTGATGTCTTTGCCCTCAAGGATTTGGCGACGGATTTTGTAGACAACTTTGCGGTGACGGTTGATCACGTTGTCATACTGAACAACATTTTTACGAGTGTCATAGTTGTAGCCTTCAACGCGCTTTTGAGCGGACTCAAGCGTCTTGCTAACAGCACGGTTTTCGATCGGCGTGTCATCTTCGACACCAAGCCGATCCATGAGTGACGCGATGCGTTCACCCTGGAAAATCCGCATCAAATCATCTTCGGTACTGACATAAAACTGCGTCGAACCAGGATCACCTTGGCGTCCACCACGACCGCGTAGCTGGTTATCAATACGCCTAGCTTCGTGTCGCTCAGAACCGATCACGGCTAGCCCGCCGGCTTCTTTCACACCCTCGCCAAGCACGATGTCCGTACCACGACCAGCAATGTTGGTTGCTAGTGTGACAGCACCAGGTTGCCCTGCCTCGGCGACAATCGCGGCTTCACGTTCGTTGTTTTTGGCGTTCAATAGTTCGTGCTTGATACCGGCTTTAGTAAGAGCTTTACTGATCAGTTCGTTTTTGGCAATGCTCGCACTACCGATCAGTACGGGACGGCCCGAGGTTTGAAGCTCCTTGACATCCGCAACAATCGCTTTGATCTTACCTGCTTCTGTCTTAAATATTTTGTCGATGTGATCTTTACGGACGAGTGGACGGTTTGGTGGAATCTGGATAACATCAAGCCCGTAAATCTGCTGAAACTCTTCTGCCTCGGTAAATGCCGTACCAGTCATACCAGATAGTTTTTCATAAAGGCGGAAATAGTTTTGGAACGAAATAGTAGCCAGTGTCTGGCTTTCCTCACGCACCTGAACCGTCTCTTTTGCCTCGATCGCCTGGTGAAGACCCTCGTTGTAACGACGTCCTTGCATGAGGCGCCCGGTGAATTCATCAACAATCACCACTTCACCATCGGTGGTCACCACGTAGTCCTTGTCACGACGAAAGAGCGTCTGCGCGCGCAAAGCTTGATCCATATGATACACCGAGCGCACATGGTCAGGGCTGTAGAGGTTTTTTACCCCCAATAGTTTCTGTACCTTCTCGACACCTTCGTCCGTCAGAGAGACAGAGCGTCGTTTTTAGTCTAGAATATAGTGTTCTGGCTTGAGAGCCGCGGCGACTTTACTGAAACGAATATACTGTTCAGGGTTCTCAGCAGCTGGTGCGCTGATGATAAGTGGTGTCCGCGCCTCATCGATAAGGATCGAGTCCACCTCATCCACGATTGCAAAGTTGAGATCGCGTTGGCGAAGCAAATCAGTCTCATTGACCATGTTGTCACGCAAATAATCAAACCCAAATTCGTTGTTAGTGCCGTAGGTGATATCAGCCGCATAAGCTTCCTTACGTGTACACGGACGGAGTTTTTTCATGCGCGGGTCGGTGTGGTCGGGGTTATCGAATTTGCCATCATAGACAAATGACTGATCATTAATAATACAGCCTGTCGTGAGGCCGAGAGCGTCATAGACTTCACCCATCCAGCCGGCGTCACGCTGAGCGAGGTAGTCGTTTACCGTCACCACATGCACACCCTTGCCTGACAGCGCATTCAAGTACACGGGCGCTGTCGCCATAAGTGTCTTGCCTTCTCCGGTGCGCATCTCTGCGACATTACCCTCATGCAGCGCGATACCTGCCAGTAGCTGCACGTCATAGTGTCGCTGACCAAGGACACGATCGCTCATCTCGCGAACAACAGCAAAGGCATCTGGCAATATGTCATCAAGTGTCGTCTTCTTTTTCTCGAGGCGAGCTTTTAGTACTTCGGTCTGACGACGAAGCTCGACTTTGTTCATCTCGTGGTATTTTTCAGCTAGTGCGTTGACACTGAGCACTCGTTTGTTGAGTCGCTTGATCGTACGAGCCTGTGGGTCACCGAAAATTTTGGTCAAGGCCTGTTTCATATATGTATCTATTCCCTCTCATTTACAGCAATGTTGAACTCATATAATTATAGCGTCTAGAGAGGTGAAAACCAAGTGAAAACTGTCCGACTATGACATAAAAATGGTGTAATAAATGCCTAAACTGGGTCAGTGCGCAGTCTGACACGCTCTTTGATCGAGCGGATGAGCCGCTGAGCGCGGCCACCACGCGGTGAACGCTCGTCGTGATACCGCTTCAACTGCGATGCAAGCTTGGCCTCGACGATGTCGATTGCTGCCAGCATATTGAGGGTGCTGTCTTTGGCGGTGATGGTCTTTTGCGGGAGTTTGATGTTAATATCGCACTCGTATTTGTTGCCATTGGCACGGTTAACTTCCTTGAGGACGACTTCCGCAATGACGGATTTACGCGCATGCCGTGGCAAGAAACGGTCGAGTCGGCCAATCTTCTTCATAACGTATTTTTTCGTCACTTCGTCGATCTGGTAGCGTACTCCGGTTATATCGATATGTGTGATCATAGTGATCCCTCCTTTTTTGATATTACCGTTTTGTACTTACTATTATAGCACTCATCTGCGAGCAATGCGGCGCCAGACAAGCGGTATGCTTCCCATTATCATAAATCCAATTGCCACGGCAACCAAGAACGACATATTTTCCCCTGTACGTGCGAGAGCCGGGTCTTCCGGAGAGGATGAGGGGCCACCCGGTGCTGAAACAACTGGGTTGTCTGTCGTAGCGGCAGACAAAACACTTCCTCGATAAATTGCTCCGTGATGCACAAGTGCAAACAATTGCTGACCATCACGAGAAACTGATCCTCCCCACCATTTTTGATTGCCAAGCTCACTATATTTTATCCATGTATCTCCTCCGTCGACTGATGAATAGGTATAGTCATCTTGGGCATTTGCTACCAGTGTTTGTCCGTCATTTGAGATATCAACACCCATCCAATACTGAGTCCCTAAATTCTGCATTGCCTTCCATGTCACCCCAGCATCATGTGAGATATAGACATAGTCTGCGCTATCATAGTTGGCCGCTAGTAAATGTGTACCATCTTGCGAAGTTGCGACCGATTTCCAAGTTCCCATTGGTGCAGAAAGGACGCTTGTCCATGTAACTCCATAATCACGCGAAATATAAACATTCTTATCGGATGTCCAGTCTGATCCTGCGATCAGCTGCGAACCTGAGGCATTGCTTGCGAGGCTACTCCAGTTCCTGTTACCGCTAGCTGGCTGCTGCACCCATGTTGTACCACCATCTGATGACGTGTATATTGATCCCCCCACACAACTGGATTGACAGTACTTTGCTGCAGCCAGATGCATGCCGTCCGAGGAAGTCGTTACAGCCCATAACCCTGTACCAATCGACGTATGAGGAGTCCACGTGGCACCATCGTCGGTTGATGTATAGACATAACCATCGCCCTCTGCAGTTATCATAAGATTTCCATCTCCAGAGATATCGACATTTTGATACGTTCTCTGCGGCAATGAGCTATCGTTCCAGGTAATTCCCCCATCGAGAGAGATAATGACTTTCCCGTCACTGAGATTGGAGGATGCAATTATTTTTTGTTTGTCATCGGACTGTCGTATTGAGGCCCATTCTGTTGCTTGTTGGGTTTTCTTTATATTCCATGTGGCACCGTAGTCTATTGATGACACAACCAAAGGGTCATTGATATTTAACTGATCAGTTGTGGCAAATTGCCGTTCCCCTGAAGACGACATAGCAAGACTATTCCAAGATGTAGCACCGCTAACGCTCTTTGCAGACCACGTAACCCCATAGTCCGTTGATTGATAGAGCCCTCCAGTACTATTCCCCGCCGCTATAAACCTACCGTCATCTGACGCAGCAAGGCCATACCACCTGCTTGACCCAGGACTAGACGCAGTCGCCCAGGAGACTCCGCTGTTATTTGAGAGTCGAATTTCACCATTTAGAACACCTACAACAATATGCTGGCCATCATCTGAGATCGCTCCACCATACCAGCGAGCATTTCCAAGTGCAACTTGCTCCGTCCAGGTTGCGCCATAGTCGGTAGACACATATACTGCTCCACCATCCTCAGCTACAATTATTTTTGACCCATCACTCGATGAAGCTACCGTTGCCTCGTACCAGCGATTTCCGCTATGGGGTCGCTCGGTCCATACCGCTCCGCTATCGCTCGAGGTGAAAATATCACCCGTATCAGTAACCGCAACCAGCTTCGATCCATCGCTTGATGATATCACCGAAACCCAGTATTTTTGTCCCGTTACAACGCGCTGAGTCCAGTTAACCCCACCGTCAGTTGATGTATAGAGGTCTCCATAATATGTGCCGGCGATCAACTTCATTCCGTCAGCAGACATTGCCACTGAGCGCCAATCACGCCTGCCAGAATTAATTTGCTCAGTCCATGTCTCCCCGCCATCGCTGGAAGTATGAATATACGCGCTATAACTGCCAAGAGCTACTTTCATTCCATCATCAGATACTGCCACCGAGGACAATGACGTGATATTATCGCCATATACTTTCTGCCAAGAATACGTTCCGCTAGCATTTACTATAGATGCTCCCAACAAGAACGCCATGCCGCCAAAGACAAAGACGCTAAGTCGTACTAAAAGTGAACGCGTGATGCGCATAAGCTTGTAACCCTTTTGTTTTAAACCCTGTTTGTCTCTTGGTGGTTTGGGGAGAGTATAGCATACGTATGAACAACTATGCAAACGGTATATTACTTCGCCCAGCTACCTATGGCTGCTGTGATCGAGCGGTACCCATCACGTCGTAGTAGTTGCTCGATGCCATAATTGATCTCCCCGATCAACTGCGGGCCTTCAAAAATCATCCCGGTGATAAGCTCTACCAAGCTCGCACCAGCGCGGATTTTTTCATAGGCATCTTCAGCCGAGAAAACACCGCCAACACCAATAATTATTAACGTGTTACCATATTTTTTATATGTCTTGCGTATCAATTCGGTCGAAATATCACGAGTTGGGACACCACTCAAACCACCCAGTACCTGATCGCTCACGTGTTGCGTCAACGATGCTCGTGTACGATCTTTTAGTAAATTACCTATCGTCACGCCAATCACGCGGTGTTTGACAATCACATCAAGCAGCGCCGACGTACGATCCCAATCCAGCCCAATAGGCATTTTTATCACTACTAGTTTCGATAGTTGCAGCGTATCAATACGTGTTAATAAATTATCTAGCCTCTTAGGTGTCGTAAACGGCTCGCCGCCAAAAGTATTTGGGCACGAGATATTAACTTCGTATAGTGCCGCACTATCTGATGCTTCAAGCCGCTCCAAGCTGTGGCAATAATCATCGATCGCCGCCTCTTCGTCGGCTGATTGCTCGTCATTTGTTTTAGCAACACTCACAATCAGAGGGAAACTATCAAATACCCTGCGGTCATAACGAGCAATAGTCTGTATCGCTGTATCAACGCCTTTATTGGGTAATCCGGCGTGCACAACAAGAGACTTGTCAGCCGGCAAACGATGAAACCATGGCTTTTTATTCCCCGAGCATGGCCGTGCCGTTACTGATCCGCCTGTCATAAATCCAAAGCCAACTGATTTTAGTAGCGGTGCAAGCTCAATATTTTTATCAAATCCCGCCGCTAGTCCGATAGGGTTAGGAAACTCCACGCCCGCGATAACCTGCCGTAGCATGGGCTTATTTTGGTACTGCCACATTTCTGGCAAGCGCCTCACACCCGGTGCAGACTGCACTACCTTGCCAGCACTGACGATGTCCGTGTGGACAGCATCAGGATGGCGCAAAAACAGCAATGGCTTTATGACATGCCGGTAGCTGTATGCTGTTATAGTACGCGCCAGTGTGCCCATGTTATGTTTACAGTAATGTCATTAATACTTGTTATTATCCTTATCTACGTGCAATGCGTTGCCAGACAAATTTGTGTTGGATCGCCTGATAATGTGGCATAAATTCACGATATTACCCCTATTTTATTACGAGGGTGCATAGTGCGATGGATAATCATCGCTCCACCAAAGATTACTGCGACTCCGCTCGTAATTATTATTTCTCTGATATCCTGACCAGTATTTGCTAATCCTCCTGGACTTGCAGGAGCGGTTACTGCCGTGGCATAGGTAAAGACTTTCGTATTTTGCGGCGCCGTTGCCCCCAGCACAAAGCTATAACTGGCAGGTTTTGGCGCAATACCATTGATGACAGGTGCGACGTAGGTGAAGGTATCGCCGATACGGTAGTAAGCAACTAGCACAGCATCGATAGCGGCTTGTTCAGCGGGAGTCGGGCCACTCGATGGGTCTGCGACAGTAGGAATAACAGGCCCATGAGCCGCCAGGTAGTTAATAAGCTTCGTGCCATCCGTCAATATACCCGTGTATGTTTCCGCGGGCTGAAGTACCGTACCGCTACTATCGGTAAAGTTGAGTATGGCTGGCGTGGCATTAATGAGGTGACCGCCGACAGAATCATTAGCTCCATTGGCATTGCCGTCGCCGAATAGATAATTTTCGTCCATCACGCCATCATGAAGATTATTTGGGTTAGAAGGATTGGCCGTGTAGGCTTGAACATACCAGATGTTATCATAGAAGCGCTGAAATTCTGCAGGGTCACCACTATAAATATTTGGAGCACCATTGGTAGCCTGCATGACATCTCCTCCCCACTGGTTTTGCAAACCAAAAGCAGTGGGGTGTATGTCAGTGACAGAGTTAGGTATCGTGACTGACGTAAGGCGGTTAGCCATGAAAGCATTGGCGCCAATACTTGTCACACCATTTTGGATTGAAATAGTAGTGAGTTGATTGAGCGCAAAGGCATTATCGCCAATGCTTGTCACGCTACTCGGGATCGTGATAGAAGTTAATCTATTACCTGTAAAGGTATAGGGGCTAATACTTGTCAGGCTACTGGAAAGTGTAGCGGAGGTAAGTTGATTGCTATTAAAAGCACTCCCTCCAATGCTTGTCACGCTATTAGGGATCGTGATAGTAGCGAGCTGGTTGGAGACAAAGGCATTGAAACCTATAGTGATAACGCTACTCGGAATCGTAACTGCCGTCAGCTGCTTGCTCTGAAATGCTTGATTGCCAATACTCACCACCCCTACCCCTCCTATCGCTGCAGGGATATCGACATCCTTAGGACAGGCAGGATTAGCAGAGTTATTACCCTCATTGTCGTAGTAGCCAGTAATCGTGCCTGCACTAAACGCAAAGCAGGTGTCTGGAGGTGTGACAGCATGGGTTTGCCACGCAAATGAAAGTGAGATGACACAGCTCATCGCAAGAGCGATAATAAATAATGATACCGGTAACAGTCTCGATGATAATAGCATCTGTGTACGTAGCACGAATGAATACGTGTTGCGCATGATTCTGTAACTCCCTTTTGTTTTAACCCTGTTTGTCTCTTGGTGGTTTGGGTAGGATTATAGCATGAGAGCTATGGGAGGTGCAAGTTTTGATAACGATGCTAGATGTGCTGGCGGCCAGCCATATACGGCTGCAATACGTCAGGGATCCGTACATCACCATCTGCTGTCTGGTAGTTTTCGATGATCGCCACCATGCAACGGCCTAGAGCAAAGGCTGTCGCGTCATTGGTATGGATCAGCTCGATACCGCCTGGTGTACGAACACGAGTCTGCAACCGGCGTGCCTGATAGTCGGTCATGTAGTCAGCCGTGTGCGTCTCGCGATATTTGCCCTGCCCTGGCAACCAGACTTCCATATCGACACCGCGGGCATTTGGCTTACCGATATCAACAGTACACTTCATGAGGACATGGTACGGTAATTTCAGCTGCTGCAGTAGATACTCTTGGATAGCGATGAAAAACAAATGCTCCTGGTAGCTATCCTCGGCCGTCGTAAAGCTCTCCATCTCGAGCTTATCAAACTGGTGCATGCGGATAAGCCCTTCCATATCTTTGCCATAGGTGCCAGCTTCTTTACGAAAACTTGTCGCAAAGCCCAGGTAGCGTAGTGGTAACTGCTCAGCTTCAAATATCTCGCCAGCATGCATACTACCGAGCACGTGCTCAGCACTACCCTGCAGCCACAATTCTTCTCCATCGATCTTGTAGCGATCATCGCTGGGCTGGAGGCGATCCATTTGATCATATGGCTCGGTGCGAATCATCAGTGGCGGTAGTACCGGGATAAATGGCCGCGATGAGGTTTTCACTCCATTTGCCTGTATGATCTCTGTTAGTTTCCCCTCATTTGTGAGGGTGCTCATGACCCACTGGATAATCGCCTGCTGCAAAAGCACGAGGTCTCCCATGATATAGGCAAAGCGACTACCAGCTACTTTTGCGGCGCGTTCTTTGTCCAGCCAGCCTTTGGCCTCAGCAATCTCGTAGTGGTTTTTCGGCGTAAAATCAAACTGCGGCTTGTCGCCAACTACCTTAACCTCGACATTCTCATCCTCGCTTGCACCAACAGGCACGTCGTCATGCGGCATATTTGGCACGAGTTTTAGTAGTGCTATAAACTCCGTATCGGCTGACGATAAATAGCCTTCTTGCTTGGCGAGCTCGATCTTAATCTGCTTGCCCTCGTCGATGATAGATTGATCAGGTTTGCCACCCTTTATCTTGCTGGCATTGAGATTGCGCTTTTCGCGCAGTTCATCAACACGTTGTTGGAGCTCGCGGCGGTTGCCGTCGAGCTCTAATAATTTCTTGATATCAACATCATAGCCTTTTTGCCTAGATGCTTCCTGCACACGATCAGGATTGTCACGGATAAATCGTATATCTAACATACCCTGGTATTGTATCACTTTTACTACTTGCGGACGAGGCTACGCGAACCAGAATGCGCCATTGCCTGCAATATTTTTTCGGCGGTAGTAAATACTCGAGGATAGGTGCTTTCCTTGTCGAGCAATACGGTATCGAGGAGCTTGATTTCTCCGTCGATAGTGATCATATTGGCGGGGTCTACCACATCGGGTAGTAGCTCTTCAGGCAATAGCTCGTCCAGGCTCTTCTCGCCAAATGTTCGCAGCTGCTCATCTAGGTTGTCTGGGGCCTCTAAATCGGGCGCTAAAAATTCTTGATGCAATATTATTACGTCGTTTTGCGAAATCGGATGCGGCTCGATCGCGACACGTGTCGGCACGATAACACCACCATGTACATCGGTATTACGCAGAATTTTTTCTGTAAATTCTCCTGCTAACTGCTCGCGCTCATGCGAAGATACGTCCTCAGATGCACGGATAATTTTTTGTACCTCATCTCTCGACTCATCATAGATAGTCGTCGAATTCGCCCCCGCACCGACCACTTCAATCCCGCGGCGCGTATAAGGGAAATTCATCACTTCAGTGACAATATTTGGCATAACACCGACGGTATAGTGAATGCCGAGGCGTCCAATACGAAATAATACCCGAGGATTTTGCCACGCCCATTCACCAAGCCGCGCATATGCTTCTTCATCGGTCGACTGTGAGGCTTCGCTATACAGCGCCGCCTGCAATTTTCTACGATATGAACTCATTATTTTTACTATATCATATATTATACGAAAAGCAATCCTGGTGGCTATACTTAGCGCTCTGTAGTACGTGTCAACTCACCAAGCCGCTTAAAGATAGGATCAAACAATTGCTCACGATATCGTGCATCAGTCGCTGCACCCACTAAGAAGCTGACACTGGCAAATGTGGTCACAAAACTTGCTGCCGCTACGTGGTTAAGGCTAAATGGCAGCGCAATCTTTAGAAATGGCAACATAAGTGTCTGCGGTGAATGACGCAGCCATACAGTCAGTAGCTCATTTGGCACCACAATCCACCCAATGATGAGCAATACGCTACCAAATAGCATGAAGAAGATCATCGCCTGCATTAATTGGGTTAGTACAATCATGAGGTAAACATTAAACCGTCGCATCCGATATTTCAGCGTTACCATCTCTTTTTGTTGTGCCAATTCACCGCGAGCAACAGAAAGCGACGAGACAAGCGCAATCAGCAACACGACAGCCGTTAGCGAGAAAAAGGTAGAAAGCTTAAAGGTATCGGTTAATTGCCATATACCTGGGGCGAAAAACGAGAAGAAAACCGTACCGATCATGATTGGTAGCGTGCGCCCGAGCACCGCCCCAACAGCTGAAAACTCATGACGAAGCGAGCGCCAAATCCAGCCTAAAATTGCCCCAAGCCCGACCCATGTGGCAGCAAATACAATCGCCACACAGACAAGTGGCGTCACGACACTACTAGGCACAAACTGAGTTGCCGCTCCATCAGCAAATATCCATCCGAGCACGAATAGAATCACCGCTCCGTATGAAATAATGCGAGGATACTGGCCACGACGATGCATGAGACGCATCAGTGCAAATGGTAGAAGCGTGACCCCTGCTGTTACTGCCATAAGTACGAGAGGGCCGAGTATATCATCACTTATAATACTCGTCATTGATAACACTGCTATGGCTACCATCAGACAGATTTGAGCCAAGATCATATAGATAAAGACCGGCGCTGTTCTTTCGATCAGTCCATGATGCCATCGACGAATTGGAACGAGAAGCGGCAAGCCATTTTGACGGAGGGTGGTGTCATGCGAAATATTTTTCATAGTTTTTCGATTATATCACCTCGACTAGCTACTCAGTACGTAAAGCCTCAATCGGATCAAGCCGCGCGGCTTTGCGGGCGGGAAACCAGCCAGCCACAATCGCCACGATGACCAGACTTACAACAAGGATAACGAGCTGCCACCAAACAAATATCAGCAGGCTGTTTTTACCGAGATCAAGCGCTTTTGTAATCGCTGGATTTGCAAAATACCCTACCCCTAGCGCAAGCAATACCCCTAGCATTCCACCCAAGAATCCAATCCACGCCGCCTCATAGCGAAAGAGCTTGGCAATATCGCGTCGACTCATGCCAAGTGCTTTCATAAGGCCGATCTGACTGGTGCGCTCGAGTACCGAAATATACTGGGTATTGATGATACCGAATACACTTGCGATCAGCGCCAACATGGCGAATCCTGCCACGATACCCTGGAGAATATTAACAAAGGTAAATAATGTCCCTTGAGCATCTTTAGCTGTCTGCACCGCATAGCCGTCATCATTCTGGATAGATAGCTTGACTGTCTCGGGATCGTTGTCCTTTTTAGCCAGTGCAATCACCCCAAAAAATTTATTGCCATCTTCGCTGCCTGCATGAGTAAAATCATTGAGTTGACGTGCCATATTTGTTGACACATGAAGTCGTGGATTAGATGTCAGTGCCATGGCAGACGGTGCTAACACTGCCCGCACTATAAAAGTGAAGTCTTTCGTCTGAGGTTTCAAAAGTTGTTGTACGGCCTGGTTTCCGCCATTTAAAAAGGCTTGGGTAATTTCGTCTTGGGTCGGAGCGGCAGTTGTCTGAGCAACGGTCATTGTCAACTTCTTACCGACGAGGTCTTTCGGTGCAATCTTGAGCGTATCCACGAAGTCTTTTGGTACAAGTACTTCATCGTCCCTAATCTGCTCGCCAAGTTTTGGCAAACTGCCGGCAGCAACATCGCTCACTATTGATGCATCGTAATATGTCAGTGGCGCAACCCATTTTTTATCATTCCCTTCAAACACGATATATTTTGCACTCAATTGATAAATCGGTACAACTTGCTCGATATCACTTCGCTGTTGAAGCTTCGTTACGTCATCACTCGTCATCATCTTTATGGTGACGCCCCTCCCTGTCGCAGCGCTGCTCGACATCAGGTCTGTCGAGTATTCCTGCATGGTACTACTCGGGCCTGCGCTTGTAATATTTTTGTCTTTGACGATAAACAACGCTTGCGGATCGATATTATTTTTCAGCAAATTATCGGCATAGTCGCGCGCACCTTGACCAGCCGCCAGACTCAATGCCAACGTAAATGACCCAACCCCAATTGCTAGACTTGTCAGAAATGTACGACCCTTGGCCT
Source organism: uncultured Candidatus Saccharibacteria bacterium (assembly GCA_964552765.1). Lineage (GTDB taxonomy): Bacteria > Patescibacteriota > Saccharimonadia > Saccharimonadales > Saccharimonadaceae > JAPUDQ01. The sequence continues at coordinate 15,219 of CAZKIA010000004.1, read as the reverse complement.
GCCGCAAGTTTCTCCCAGCACGCCTGATGATATCGAGTCGTCTCATTTTTTACCTCCGACAATGCGCTGCACCTTGCCGTCTTTAATATGTATCTGCATGTCGCATTTTTTAGCGAGGTCGGTATCGTGCGTCACGATAATAAGCGTCGTCTTATTTTTCTTATTGTAATGAAACAACAAGTTTTCGACCGCTTCACCTGTGGTACTGTCGAGGTTACCCGTTGGCTCGTCGGCAAATAAAATCCGTGGATTATTCACGATTGCCCGTGCGATAGCGAGACGCTGTTTCTGCCCGCCAGATAGATCACGTGCTCGAGATGTGATCTTGTCATCAAGCCCAACGGCCTTCAATGCCTTGAGTACCTTTGTACGGCGGCGCCCCGTCGGCACTTTGGCGATTTCCAGCGGCAAACTGACGTTGTTGTAGCAACTCTCATTACCCTGAACAAAAAAGCTCTGAAAAACAAAGCTCATTTTCTCGGAGCGAAATGCATCGACTTCTTTTTGCTTGAACATCAAAATATTCTTGCCATCGATCAGGATTTCACCTGAGTCTGGCCGATCAAGTCCACTCATGACATGCATAAGCGTACTTTTACCCGACCCACTCTTACCAACAATAGCCACGCTCGCTCCGTCTGGTATCGCAAAGCTCACACAAGCAAGTGCCACGAATTCCTGACCGCGCTTGCCATAGGTCTTACTGATATCTACAACTTCAATCATTACCCTTAGTATACGCCTCTCCAGCCCTGAACATAACCCTTGTGCTTACTCCAAGAAATTGTTATAGTTATCGTAAGGTCTACCAAAGAGAAACACATGATAAAAAGGCTAGATTTCACCGGGGAATACTCACAGTAATAGTGAGTTCTTTTGCATTATTTATCACACCGCTTGTCCTGGCTCAAACTGGTGTTACTGTATGGATCGGCACGCCGCCAACAGATGTCTGCCCAAATATTGCTGGAGTACAAGTATCTCCTCCGGCCGGCATGATCATCGATAGCAATGGCGACTGCGTGACACCTGCGCCCGACCCTGTTGATGTCTGTGCTAATATCGCCGGCATACAGACCACTATTCCAAATGGTTACTACCAAGATACAAACGGTAATTGTTACGTGCAACCAACCCCGCCCGTTGATGTCTGTCCAAATATCTATGGCTTGCAGACGGTCGTTCCCTCCAGCTTAATCGTCGATGGCGATGGCAACTGCGTCGCACCGATCATTGATGAATGTCCAAATATCCCCGGGCCCCAAGACACAATACCAGATGGCATGGTACGCCAGGGCGAAGAATGTCTAACGCCACCCGGTACTGTTTCGCCGCCAAGTCCTACCCCGCCAATCGCCGCGCCGAGCGAATACCAGCCCTCGCCTCCTCGCTCAAACAATCCACGCGCCTACAACGGGCCAGATTACAAGAACGTACCGGCTGCGCTTGACCCACTCATTGATCCAATCGTTAAAACAATCCCTGCTCCTGTACGAGAATTCCTTCAAAGTGTGCCCGAAGGTGTTGCTCGTACTGTACCGTATTACATCGTCGCTATCTTAGGATTAGTTGCGGCCGTGATCTCTTTTTTGGCGATCAGAGAAATCGCAGCAGCTCGATCTCTTATCATTTTGCTCAAACGAGACAAGAATATCGCTGATCAGAAAGACAACTTCATCGCACTAGCATCTCATTACCTACGAACGCCATTAACGCTCATGCGAAATGGTCTTGATACCGTCGTGGCACTTAAAGAAGTACCGGCCGAAAAACTGAGCCCACTTCGAGATACGGTAGCCACGCTCGATACAAATATCAAAGCAATTCTGCTGGACATAGAAAATAATGACGAGCTCAAAGGTATTCGTAATCCCGATATTAAAACAACGAGACCAAATGTTTTTCACTCGCCATATTTTTGGATTCCCATCCTCACGGGAGTTATTCTGACCGTACTTGCTAACTTCTTGCTTGGTGTTGTAGGCAATGTCGACCTCGGGACGTCAAATATGATCTACCAAGGCATCTGCCTTATCGCGATCATCATCGTGCTGTATGCGGCAATTCGCAATCACTACATTCGCCGCGAGCACCGCGCCCACCAAGAACAACTTATCTCTCATGAACACGCTGTCGATGATGCACGTAATGCATTTATCACACGATCCACAACGGTGCTTCAACAAGGATTAAGTGATTTGAACGTTCTTCGCCCAACATTAGAGCATGCGCCATCGTCACGATTCTTTGACGAAGGCTATCAGCGATTTGCTGACATACTGCAGAAGTTTCTTCTTCTTGGTACTATTCAAATGGGCGCAACAACCACAAAAGAACCTATTGATCTGCGTAATCTTATCGATACTATTCTTCTATCAATGCAATCTCAAATTGACGAGAAAAGACTCACCATCACCAATGAGATTCCTGAGGGAACCGTGATCCACCAAAACCCTACTCTTTTCGCATTTGTTATCCAGTCACTCATCGACAATGCAATCAAGTTTAACAACGAAAATGGCGAAATAGTCCTCAAGGCCAACCCGTCACGTGGCACGATTCGCATCAGTGTGGCCGATAGCGGTATCGGGATTCCTAAAGATAAGCTACCGCAGCTTTTCAAGCCATTCTCACGTGCCGATAGCGCCATTGAGTTTAACTACGAAGGTATGGGCTTCAGTCTTTTCCTCGACAAGATTATCACCGACTACATGGGCGGCGCTATCAAGGCTTCTGCGCCAGAAAAAGGTGGCGCCCAACTCACCGTTACGACGGCTCACGCCTAGGCTTCGATTTTGTACGGGTGTTTGCTAAATTGATATTGTAAACGCAGTAGCTGCATCCCGACACCGACGCCAAGAAGTACCAGCATGAGAATAACGTTTACAACTGGCACCATCAGTACTATACCGATCATCACCGACCCAACAAGAACAACAACAATCGCATGCGTACCACGCTTACCAAGTACGAGTGCCCCGACATAGTAGGCAAAGAACACACCAGAGAGCAGCATGAGCAGAAGCCACGCGGCGAGCAAGACCGCCCCGAGAAGGCTACCAACCATCGTTACAAATGCTATCACAGCGAGCATCGGTAACAAGATAATCGCGGCAAAGCCCAGCAAAAATGCCAGCACTGCCTGACGCATAGGAATAATTGATGCTTCGTGGACGTATTTTGGCATAATAAGCGTCACGACAACAGCCAGGATAACAAACGCCGCTATCACCATTAGAGCCATCGCTACTCCCGACGTACCCTCTTGGCTCCCCTGCGTCATCACCGTATAAGTAGTCTTGCCCGCTACCACACCCTCGGGTATTGAAGCTTCATTAGTTGACTGATAAGAGAGATTACCGGCGATTTTAGCACCTGGAGCGATTGATAGTGTCTCCAGGCCTGCATTGACGTCACGGCCAACCGTACCGTTTATTTTCATCACTGAGCTACCGATCAATAGGTCACGACCGATGCCTCCATCAAGAGTAAATGACGCCGTACCACCCGTCACATCACCCGTGACGATAGCCTTTTTAGTCATCGTTGTATCACGCGCAAGAATCGTCGCATTACTTCCGACGCTACCATCGATCATTACTGTACTGGCCGCAACGCGTATATCTCCCTTAACCGTCCCGGTAATCATCAGGCTCGTCTGAGCTCCACAGAGCACATCGCCCTCGATAGTACCGCTGATTTTTACGACGTCACCCGCACAATACAGATCACCCTTAACAGTTCCCTCGACGAGCACATTTTGACCCGCCAAGTAGGCCGAACTATCAACCGTCTTATCAGCTGCAACGACCGCATCACCCTTTTCGGTCGCAACATATAGTCCGGCAGCATGTGCTTGTGATGCCATGAAGAAACCTGCTACCCCAACAACTGCCACAATAAAAGCTATTTTGAGTCTCTTCATCGCTACACTCCATCCGGACGGACGCCAATATCGGCGATAGTAAATCCGTAGTTCTCAAGCGTATCAACGACACTTTCCCGGTCGCCACTCTTGTATTCATGCGCTAGATCCTGCAAAAACTCCTCGACACTTTCGTATAGCTGTCCGTTGAACTCATAGACTGGCCCCATGCATACCTCCTTATTCTTCATCAGTATACCATTTATTGTCTTGCACCGTATTGATGAATACGGCTCAATAGGCCATACTACAATAGGAATTAATAAGGAGAGTTTATGGCAAAATTTGAAGTCTACCCAAGCAAAAACGGTTACCGTTGGCGCCTCAAAGCTGGCAATGGTGAGATCGTCGCCACTGGCGAAGAATACTCGAGCAAAGACGGCGCTGTTCGTGGTTGCGAGGCTGTCACCCGTGCCGCCGCTGCTGCTGAAGTTGTCGAAGTCGAAAAATAATTACGGCACTTCTTAATAAAATTACTCCCTGCACGGGAGTAATTTTATTAAAATATGTTGATCATTCCGCCCATTATCCGCCAGATTATCACTCCACCACCTGTAAGAATCCCTAACACGAAGAGTACGGCAATTTTATTTGCCTGGCTAGGAGAGAAATCTTGGCGGATAAACATACTCGACAGCGCAATAAACATCCAGCTCGCAAAGGTACCGCCGAGAATGAGAAGTGTCGTAACGAGTGTATTGTCGACGAGCGCCGCACCGTTCCTCACTGACTGCATAAAGATGGCAACAGTAGCAAATAATGCCCCAGTCGCAGCAACAGCAGCCCCAATACCCACGCATATGCTTAAGAAACGACGCACTGCAAGCAATCGCTCATTGGTAAATTCACGCTCACTAAACTCACGTATTGTGAGCGCCGTAATAGGCTTACCCTGCAGCTGCAGTTTCTGCCCTGCGCTGACAGCAGGCGGTATAAGAAACCACAATATGGCGTAGACAACCAGCGCCCAGCCAAAAGAGCTGATGGCAATAATAACGAAAATAATGCGTACAATCACCGGATCAATCCTAAAATAGGCGGCAATACCGGCCAGTACTCCCCCAAGGAGCGCATTATCCATATCGCGGTACAATCGACGATCTTGCCATGATTCGGTATCATCAGACACTTCCTCTGTCGTCCGGTGATCTGTTTCATCGACAAAATCACGTGGTTCACCAAGCTGTACTTTAATCGCATCAATATCGGCTTTCACAATAACTCCACCCGCAGCAATTCCTCTCTCGCCAAGAAGCTCCACCATACGCGCCTCGATATCCAACATCACGTCCTCGTCCGTTTGCTTGGCGAGTGCTGCTATGTATCGCTCGAGCTCGCGCTTTGCATCGAGCTCGATGTCATAGGCAGTGCGGCTGAGATGAATTCTGGTTATTTCTTTCATAGTACCTCCTTATAGTTTCTTAAGTGTTTGATTAAGCTTTGTGATTTTCTTGGCAGCAGCAACGACCACATCTCGACCGCTATCTGTTACCGCATAGTATTTACGTGGCGGCCCCTGTTCGCTCTCATGCCATTCATAGGTTAGCAAGCCTTCTCGCTGCAAACGACTCAGTAGTGGATAAATCGTCCCCTCTACCACTACAAGCTCCGCCTCGCGTAGTGTACGAATAATATCACTCGTATAAACAGGCTCATGCGAACACACTTTTAGTACGCAGTACGTCAAAAACCCTTTGCGCAGTTGTGTGGCCAGCAGCTCAGCGTACTGCTCGGCATTTACTACTTTATCTTGGTCTATCATAGTTCTATGTTATACAAGGTACTGATATATGTCAATAGACTGAAATACCAGTGATTTATTCTGGAGCCGTATACCGCTACCAGCCTCCGCCGCCTCCGCCGCCTCCGCCACCGCCAGATGACCCGCCACCAGATGATCCACCCGATGATGAACTGACCGATGATACACTGTTGCTTGCCGCAGATAGTCCACTTATACCTGATGAAAACGCTGCCGCGTTAAATACACCTGATTGCCCCACATACCAGTCGGGTCGTGCACCACTTGATTCATAGTATGAGCCAAGCTGTTTATTCCACTCTTTTTCCTGCCCAAACAATACAGCATATGGCAAGACTCGTTCATACAGTGTGATCAGCTGTGCGCTGTCAGTTCCCGAGGCGACTGATGCGGTCTTTGCTGCACCATCAGGACTTTGAAGCATCTTCAGACGCTCAACTTCTGCCGCTCCGATATACATCTTGAGGCCCTTCAAATATCGTGATAGCACGAGGCCTTCATCGGTCAATCGTATGGCTAGAAACGACATAATAAACGCCGTAAGCGCGGCAAATCCTAGCACAGGTGACAGCAACAAAATAGCGAAGATGAGGATTGTTGTTGCCACGCGCCGTAGCCACCGTTTACCATCAGCATCCTCATGCTTTAACCCATACTCACCCTTGATAAGCTTATCAAGATCAGTATCATTGTTACGCGTCCTGTTAAGATACCCCATGTTGTTCTTGAGAGTTTTAAGATTGATTCGTTGACCAATGGCTGTTGATTGTTCGCCGAAAGTATCACGCAACAACTCTTTTTCTTCCCATTTGAGATCGTCGATAGCTTTAACAATCTCTATTTCATATTCTGCTGCGGCAAATAATGACTTCTGCTTGACTTCGTAAATCTTTATGTAGTGTCGCACGGCAAGATCAAGCAACTGAGCCGTCATAACTGATGTAGTATACCCACCAACTCGTGCAGACGTCGTCACACTGGCATTTTTCGGCGGCAAGTACTCGGGCACAACGGTACCGATCTCTTTTCGTCGGGTAGTGAGTGCGTTCCATCTGATTATAATCCAAGCTACCAATGCCATGCTGATACCCATCATCGCTACCTGCAACATACCCCATACCATGACCAGGCGTTCCCATAGCGACATGCTATACTCGGCGAACGTACCCTTGGTAAAGCCAAGCGCCACCGTCATACCACGACCATTACCGAGATTGGTCGCCGATGCTTGATACGTGAGCGGAGTCGCTGCATCGGGCAATGACTGAGCGAACGTATCGGGAGTGATATCGCACGTTGTCGTGTCGCCAGTCACTCCCTTATAGCACTTGGCATCCTTGCTGTGTGCTCCAATTATCGACTGGTCGAGCGTTATGCTGGCACGAGCGTCTGTGATCGGCACGCGCCAATCTGTCCCGATTACATCCCAATAAAACTCGTCTTTGGCTGTATCGGCATAAAACCGTGTCACGTCTCGCTGCGTATAAGTAATGACATATGTTTGTGCACCGTGTACATAGATGTCTTTGTCACCGATGCGAAGTGCATCACCCTGCCAGTGGTATGGCAACAAACGGCCGTTTTGGTCGACTACCGACGTCACATTGAGCTGTGTCGGATGGTTATTGTACTCTCGCACAAATATCCGCTCAAGACCGTGATTTTGATTAGTTTCGGGAAATACTGCCGTGATCTTCTCGACAGTCTTTAACGTCGAACGGTTTTCCCCATCCCGCCCCAATGTCATCTCAACATTAAAGTTTGTGATAGTAAAATTATTGGTACCAGTCGCTGCATAAAGATGCGTTGCACATCCAGCCACTAGTAGCGTCGCAATAACGAGAACGCCCCATACCCTGACAATGTATTTCATCTTATGATTATTGTAACATTCAACCAAGTATTTCATTACCTGTTTATGGCAAGAAAGTAATCACGCTGAACCTCTGATGCCAGAGTGAGCCTACACTCGCCCGGCATAATACATCACGTATTTTCGTCGCATAGCAAGACGCCGCATAGAGGCATAGCCTGCGATGAGACCACGTATCACTGCATAGATAATCGCAAATAACATAAAGCATGATAAGGCTAAAAGCGTCCAGACAACAATGATGCCAGGAAATACCAAGATTAGCATTCCCCACTCAAAATCTGGGATAACTCCGATTATATCCAGCACGGGCAATACCACGGCAAGCACCCCACTAACGATCCCGACGTATTTGATAGATGACATCGTAAGGCGTAGCCCTGCGCTTAAATGACGATCCCACGAAACGGTAAGCTTCTTGAAATGTGGTTGCTGCTTGAGCGACATGGTATCGACTTGCTCAAGCACTTCGCGGACGAATTCGACTACCGTTTTTTCTCGTTCGAGAAACGCACAGTCAAGCATCGCTGCGTCCCAGACGATATCTAAATGAGTATCACGCATCTCTACATCACAGGCGTCAAATCGAAATAATATCTTTTCCAGCACATCAGGCGTCAGTACCTGTAGAGCCTCATTTACCTGAGGACGCCTGGTCTTTGCCTCAAAGTAATCAGCCATGTCGCCAGTAAGTGGCACTGATTCTACACCTGTTATATGGGTTGTCAGCAACTTCCCATCACGTCGTATTTTTGAGACAACGACAACAGATGGTAACACCGCACCCACATCGATCCGTAGGACGACATATCCGCCGGAGGATTCCTTGCTGCCAACAAAATACCACTGGGCGTCACGTGATGAGATCTGAGCGCTAAAAAGCGGCCACGCCCTCGCATCGATATCACTAGGCAGAAGCGTCCCAAAATCACGAAGAGATAGACTGTTATCAGGTGTCGTCTCGAGGATTGCACGGTGATTATTTACGGCAAACTGCCGAGCGCCCTCGTGCCAAGATAGCCATTCACTAAGTAGTTGTTTACGTACAAAAGGATAGACGATGAGTTCCTTTATCGACCATACAAGCAAGAAGAGGCCGCTCCCAATCACAGCGATACAACTCCCCACAAATGCCAAAAATCCAAGTAGCACGCCAAGTAATGCAATCTGAAGTCCTGTTGTTACCACACCGCCGAGCGACCCCATGTCGAACGTGATCCCATGACTTAACCCCACCATATCCTGGATAATACTACCGATCATATACGCTAGTGCACCAGCAATTACGATCATACACAGAGCGACCAACACACCAAAGAGGTATGACAGTAGATACATGCCTCGTGTCTTAATGATAGGCGCGCTCATACTTTGGTTATCTCAGTTCAGGATAGATACTACGTGTCACATCATCGACTTCACGGCGTAATTGTGGAAATGGCACGCCCTCGCGCGCGGTCACGCCTTCGAGCGACCAAAACACACGCTCGCTATAGCCTAGGCCACAGGCGGGTGGCATACCGTATTCAAGCGCCTCAACATAGTCGATATCGAGCATTTGCGCCTCGTCATCGCCCGCGTCACGTAGTTTTTGCTGTTCCATAAATCGCTCGTATTGGTCAATCGGATCATTGAGTTCAGAAAACGCCTTGCACATCTCACTGCCGCCAAAAACGAGGTTAAACTGCTCAGTGAGGCGCTCATTACCCCGCTGAACTTTAGCGAGTGGTTGCATGAATACCGGGATATCGACGAGAAATACCGGGCCAGCTAGCGTCTTGCGGTATTTTTTCCAAAGTTTGTCGAGACTACGAATGCGATTATCGACTTTTTCGACTTCGAGTTTGTTCTCGCGTAATTTTGCTTGGATATCATCCATGCTCGACTCAAACACATCGATACCGTACTCATTTTTCAGTACGTCTACAAAACTAACGCGACCGAAATGTTCACCATCATGACCAAAATCAACTTTCGACCCATCAGCGAGCGTAAAAACGCGTGTCCCCCACGTCCGATCACACACCGCACGGATCATGCGCTCAGTCAGCTCCATACCCATTTCCCAGTCGGCATAGGCCCAGTACCACTCCATTGCATTGTGCTCGGGCAGGTGCTCCTCAGTATAGTTTTCGTTACGAAACCTCGGCCCGATATCGAAGACTTTTTCAAATCCTGCTACCAAAAGCCGCTTGAGTGGCAATTCATGGGATATCCTAAGGTAAAATTCCTGGTCGAGCGCATCCATGTGCGTCACAAATGGAGTCGCATCAGCACCACCTGCTGTCGCTTCAAGCACTGTGTTGTTGATCTCGATAAAGCCTTCGTCTTGTAAAAATTCCCTGGTCGCTCGCCAGAATGTACTACGGCGAATAAAACGCTGTCGCACAGCATCATTGACATTCATATCGACGTAGCGACGGCGCAGGCGTTGTTCTTTGTCGGTAAAGCCTTCCTGAGCAGTTGGCATCGGACGTAAACTCTTTGTCAGCATACGAAAGACCTGGACATGTACGGACTCTTCACCTGTTTGCGTGCGCATGACAATGCCTGAAGCCTCAATAAAATCACCTGGGTCGAGCAAGCCAATTTCACCCGGGAGCGATAGCTGGCTCTTGTCGCGATCTGCTGGCATCGGTTCATCTTCACGCCGGATGAAAAGCTGCAACGTCATCCCCCCGTCGTCTTTGATAACGATAAATGCCAGCTTACCAAACTTTCGGATCGATATAATTCGTCCCACTACCGTGACGCTCTGACCCTCAAGTTTATTAAACTGCTGATGAATCGTCTCAATATCATGCGTGCGATGTGCATCAGCTGGATACGGATTTATGCCTAAAGCTTTTAGCTCGGCAAGTTTTCTGAGGCGCTCATCGCGCAGTTCTTTTAATGTCGCCATAATTACTCTCTAGTATATCAGACAAAAATCCCGCATTAGCGGGATTTTCCTACTTACCAATTACGAATTTATTTTACTTCTTTAACTTCGTAGGTCGTCTCGCCTTTTGGCGTTTTGATGGTGACTTTTTCACCCTCTTTTTTGCCCATGAGTGCACTACCGATTGGTGACTCATTGCTGATCTTGCCCTCGAGCGGGTCAGCTTCGACAGGGCCAACGATTTGATAGGTGACGAGTGAACCATTCTTGAGTACAACTGTGCTACCAACTTTGATCGTACTGCTTTTTGTCGGTTTAATGATGTCGGCGTTTTGCAAAATATCTTCGATCTCGGCGACTCGACTCTCAACCAGACCCTGCTCTTCTCGAGCGCTGTCGTATTCGGCGTTTTCCGATAGGTCGCCGTAGTCGCGAGCATTGGCGATCTTTTCAGCAATCGCGCCACGTCGGCCCTTAAGCTCTTCGAGCTCTGTTTCTAATTCTTTTTTTCCTTCAAGTGTAATGTGAAATGTCTTTTTCATAATAAATTGTTCTCTTAAGTAGTGGTATTATCGTACAAACGGCCCGCCTCATGAGTGAGCGTGCCGCATAAAAACTGTCTAGAATCCCTCTCTCAAACAGTGGCTATAGCTTAGCAAATAGCTCAGATTCGGTCAATATCTGGGCATCGGTATCAGAGCGATTTTTGTACTCATACCTCTGGTTAGCGATGTGTTTTTCACTCACCACGACACGATGCGGGATACCGATCAAATCTGCATCAGCGAACTTAGCACCAGGGCGTTCATCGCGGTCATCCCAGAGTACGTCGATACCACGTGACTGCAGCTCGCTATACAGCTTTTGTGCTTCATCCGTAACATCACCGATCTGCACCAGGTAAACACGATACGGCGCGACTGCTTCTGGCCAGACAATACCGTGGTCGTCCGACATCTTCTCGACAATTACCCCCATGACGCGCGTAATGCCGATGCCGTATGACCCAATATGGAGTGATCGCTTCTTACCGTCGCGATCAACAAAATACAGCCCCATTTCGTCAGTTTTTTGCGTACCAAAGTTGAAGATATTGCCCACCTCGGCTGTCTTGACCTGCTCGAGCTCATCGCGCGAGATACCGAGTTCTTTGATGGCATCATCGATCACTTCCTCATTGACCGCGATATTCTTCTCGCGGTGCAGATAGATCACATCCTCACCTGCATCACAAATCGTCTGAAACTCGTGGCTGAATTTAGTAAAAGCCCCACCGCTGGCAAAGGTGACGTAGGTATCTTGGCCGATACCGAGACGGTCATAGACCCGCGTATAGGCATCAATTGTCGCCTGGTAGTAGGCGTCGAGCTCGTCTTTGCTGGCATGAAAACTATACATGTCTTTCATGACAAATTCGCGTCCACGCATAATTCCGCTTTTGGCTCGCAGTTCATTGCGCATTTTGGTCTGGAACTGATAGAGACTCACCGGCAGATCTTTGTAGCTATGAATGTATTGCTTCAGCATTTCGACAATCGGCTCTTCGTGACTCCAGCCGAGTCCGACCTCAGTCTCGTCCTGTAGTTTCGTTTTAAACCACACATCGACGGTCTCATCGTCCCAGCGACCCGTCTTTTCCCAGACATCTTTGCGCTGCAGGCTGGTCATAATCAGTTCGTTGCTGTCAATCGCATTCATTTCTTCGCGGACAATTTGTTTGATTTTATCGAGAACACGGAGTCCTAGGGGCAGGTATGCATAAGCACCCGCCATTTCCTTGTAAACAAAGCCCGCCCGGATCAAAAGTTGGGCATTCTTAGCAACTTCATCGGCAGGTGCATCACGCAGAGTCTTGGTAAAAAGCTGAGACATTTTCATACTGACTATCCTATCCTACTCTTATGCTCCGAGCAACTGGATCAACCACGGCGGCGCCCAAAACAGCAGATAATAGGCAATCCCATTTTTGATCATATGAAGACCGATGCCCCCATAGATTGCCCCTGTTCGCTCGCGTAAATAACACGCCACCATGCTGAGCAGGAATGTATCAATCCCCACATTCACTTGCCCATGCACCACGCCAAAGACAAGACTCGTAATGATCCCTGCCAGCCACCATGGCATGAGACGCCGCAGATTGCCTTGTAGGTATCCGCGAAATACAATCTCCTCAACAATCGGCGCGGCTAGTACCAGCACAATCCCCGCATACAGCTTGTCGAGTAGTGGCCCATTCGTCTGAAACCCAATCTCTTGCACTTCATTAATATCGATCTGCGTGACAAATAGTGCTACCAGATTCGCTAGCACAATCACCAGCAGCAAATACCCTGCCCAGCCCGCTACTGCGGCCACCAGATCCTTAAAACGAATCCATCGCGACAGCCCCAGCATATCGCGAATCTGCCGCCATGAAAGGCGACGAATCGCAAATGGCTCGATCAACAACACCGCCAGCCCCACTGCGTATACCATCAGGCTCGTTACCATAAGGGCGACCGTCTGATCTATCGTACCGGCCTTAATTCCAAGCTGCGGCAATGACCCTGCAATTATTGCTACAACGAGCAGTTGGCCGATGACAAATACCGACCCGACTGTCCACAGAGGCAATGCAACAACTGCCGCTACACGTAGCAACCGCGTGCGCCAGTGCTGCTTAGCGGAAGAGCTTCGTGACATCGGCAATAGTGATTAAAACAACAAGCCCCATGATGACGAGCATACCGGTACCAACGATACGCTCCTCGGTTTCTTTAGTGAGGGGTTTTTTCATGAGTTTGTAGATGGCCATCAAGTACCACCGTCCGCCATCCAGCGCCGGGATCGGCAAGATATTCATAACGGCAAGTGTTAGCGACAAGACAGCCGAGATAAGTAATATCGGTACGATTCCCGCCGTCACGGCTCCCGGTAGTAGTCCAAAGACAATCCCTACCGGCCCCGCTACACTATTGCCAGCATCCCCGAGCTGCTGTGAGGCTTTGGCTCGCTCACCGCCACTGAGATTAAGCTGTCCGGCAATGCCTGAGCCTAGTTTACCAAGCAACCCGCCAAGTCCTTTCAGCGTCTCCCAGCTGAGCTGGCCCGTCAATCCCACGCCAACAATCGGTGCTGACCACGTACTACGCCGTGTCGTCTGGTCTTGGCTAAATGCCACTCCAAGGTATCCTTGTTGTGCTTTGTCAGGAGTATTAAGCATGACGTTGACCGTTTTGGGCGCTTCATTACCGCGAACATATTCGAGCGTAATCATTTTGCCGGCAAATTCTTTCGTAAGTTTAGGGGCTTTCATGATGTCAGCCATACTCGGCTGCTCATTGATGCTACGAATTACGTCACCCGGTTGCAAACCCGCTCGCTGGGCTGGCGAACCGTCAGAAACTGTGCGTACCGTCAGTGGGTGTTTCGTCTCGCTGGTATCACTCGCAATAGTAAACTGATTGTCAATGAGTTTTGGCATCCCAATCCAGGCCAGAATGGTAAACAGCACTATCGCACTCAGCCAGTTCATGGCCACACCAGCAAAGATGATCTTTGTCTTGCTCCAAAAACTGGCCGCCCCAAAACTATGCGGCCGCTTGTCATCACTCGTCTCGCCGTGCAGGCTCACAAAGCCCCCAATTGGTAGCCAGTTCAGGCTATAGACCACATTGTCGCCGAGGAAACTCTTCTTGACTGTCCATTTCTTTGCCGTGGGTGGAAATCCAATACCAAATTCATCGACTTTCACCCCATTGCGCCGCGCCACAATTGCGTGCCCTAGCTCATGCACCACCACCAAAAGTACAAGGATGAATAATCCCGCAACCACTGACAACACAAATATTACCGTATCCATTTACCCTCCATGCCGTCGATTGCGGCGATTATATTCTTCTAGTATAGCAGTCACATCCTCGGCGCGCATCTCTGGCCACAACTTGTCGAGGAATATAAATTCGCTATAGGCACTACGCCATAACATAAAGTTGCTCAGACGCTGCTCACCACTAGTGCGCACGATCACGTCGCACGGTGGAATCTCCGGATGGTCAAGGTACTGTTCAAATCTTTCTGGTGTTATGTCTTCGCTGGTTGAAAGATCAGCCCGCAAACGATTCACAGCACGAACAATCTCATCCTGGCCACCATAGTTAAAACACATCGCCAGCGTTGCCCGCCGTCCCTCACTCGAGACCGCCTCAGCCTCTTCAATCATCGCAACGATATCATCAGGCAACCCCTCGCGTGACCCAAGCACAAACAGGTGAAAACCTTCTTTTTGCAGCTGCTTGATGTCAGTTTTGAAGAGGCGACGAATGAGCTTAAAAATGCCGCGCACTTCTTCTTCGGCTCGAGACCAGTTCTCTGTCGACCAGGTATAAAATGAGATATAACGCACCCCAGCATCAGCCGTGGCTTCGATAATATCTTTGAGCGAATTGTACCCTGCCAAGTGGCCCTCATAGGTTGGGAGACCATGTTTTTTGGCCCAGCGGCGGTTGCCGTCGAGGATATAGCCGACATGGGTTGGTACGTGATTCATTGCTAGCTATTGTAGCATTTTACGCGCGGATATAGTGAGTTGTACGACGGCGGATTATTCGCCAGATAATAGTCAACGCCGAAACAGTTGTCACAATAATACCGCCTACTGCGATAAGTAATTCACTCATCCCCGTCCGAGCCAAATCCTCAGCACTTGCCTTCTTACTATCAGTAATCGAGAGTACTTTCTCTGAAGTCGATACATTCCCTGCCATATCAGTCACGGTAATAATGACGGTGTAGTT
>CAZKIA010000003.1:40713-49296 GCA_964552765.1 uncultured Candidatus Saccharibacteria bacterium | reverse complement strand
ATATTATATAACATACTTTAATAGAGAAGCAAGCATGAGGATAATCAACAAAATCCTGGAGATTGTGCTCCAGACCTTTGTCGAGCGGCCGAGGCGGGGAATAATGCATCCCGCCTCGGCCTTTTTGTGCGATACATGAACTACCGCACAATGTAGCCAACTCCTGTGTTGATGACACTGACAGCTGCATCCCAGCCTGTCGAAATGATGTCACCAAAGATCCCTGTCGGTATCACCACGAAGTCTTTCAGTGTCACGTAGAGCGCTGCAACGGTGACGGCAATCATGATGACACCAGCAATAGCATGCTTGTCGGTTCGTGACGACCGTGCATTGAAGACCGAGACAGCAACCACCGCAAAGAGCCCGACGACGATGAGCCAGACCCATTGCTGGGATGGCTGCCACTGAAGCGAACCAATGAGTGTCACCACAGCGCCAATCATGATGACCCCACCGACCAGCTTGAGCCCAAGCGACTGGGTGCCGATCATGAAGAGGGCGACCATGAGGACAAGCACCAAAATGGCGAGCTTCATTGCCGAGGGCGAAAACGCCGCATACACCAACGAATTCATGTACATCATCTCCTAATCGTAGAAAGGGTATGGCTATCTATACTTAACTATAATTTTCATTTTTTTGCAATAGTCACTGCGCAATTACCCAACACAAAAGATCACCCTCAAAGCGCCCTCCACAGCACACTCAGGGGAACATGCACTATCAACGAATGTAATATTCGACCGTTACCGAATACACCAGATCATTTTCTCCTGGCATGAACTCGGTTGAAGGGTTACTCTTACTCGCTACATCACCTGCCATAACAGGGTAGGGAGTCACTGGCCCAAAACCAGAGCCATCATTGACCGACTTTACATCTGCGACGCGAAATCCAAGATTCTTAGCTGACTGATCCGCTTTACTGCGAGCTTCTTTCGTGGCCTGTTCTCGCGCTTGTTGCTCAAGCTGTTTACGCTTTTCAGTACTAAAGGTTGGTTGCGGCGTCACGGCGCCCTCGGGGTTGGTCGTCTCTATATAGCCAAGGACTTTCTCCATGAGAGCAGTATCTTTGACCGTAATTTGCACATTAAGACTATAGACCATCTGGTCGGTCGGCCCATTCTGTCCATAATCAGGATAATTATTAATCGTCGTCTTGATAGCATTATCTGCTACGCCGAGCTCTTTGAGCTTGCCGACAATCTCAGTACTTTTGGCGGCAATCTCTTTCTTGGCAACAGTTATATCAGTATTTTTAACAGTATAGGTGGGGTAAAACTCATACTGATCAGGGGCTGCTTTGATTGTGGCATCACCAGTGACCGTCACAGTGCGGGCATCCTGGCCATATCTACCTTCCCACGGACGCCACAGTAGCACCATGATCGCAATGATGAGTAATAACCCCGCCACAATCCATCGATAGTCAAATCGTAGGGTAATAGATGATTTCGTCGCCATAGCACCTCCCATTTATAGTGTTATCATACCACCTCCTATTTACTATTTACCAATTACCCCCTACCATATCTCTATGGCAACATTTTCATTTGACATCATATCTGACTACGATAAAGCCGAAGTTATCAATGTTTTCATGCAAACCGAGCGCGAGATCAAAACGCGCTATGACTTTAAGGGCACATCGGCTGCCATCCAATGGCTCGACAATAAGACAGGCTTTCGCATCATCGCTGATAGCGATATGCACCGAGAGAGCATCCTCGACATTGTTCGTCGAGCGCTTGTCAATCGCGGTCAGAGCAGTAAAATTCTTGACCTCAGCAATGACCCCGTACAGGGAAATCTCAAACTTACTCATGATATTCCTTTTATCGCTGGTCTCGACCAAGACAAAGCCAAAACAATCACTAAAACAATCCGTGATGCAATGCCCAAAGTAAAATCATCAATTCAAGGCGACACCGTGCGCGTTCAAAGCTCGAGCAAAGACGACCTGCAGCGTGTCATGCAACTTCTCAAAGACAAAGATTTTGATTTTCCGCTAGAATTCACCAACTATCGCTAAGGAGAAGCTAGCCAATTCGCCAGGAAAAAAATTTCCAAACGATACCAATAGCACCGAGAACAGACATCATGACAAGCATTTCCACTGGGAACGGTACCTTGAGCAGATAAAATATCATCCATAGTATCATCCCAAATAAGATAGCTAAGCCAAGTGTCAGACCACTCAGTTGTACATAACGGTTATTCATAAATTGATTCATGCTACATAGTATACAGCTAATGTCGATCATTTCACGCTCAAAATTATAAAAAACAAGACTTACATCCTACGGCGCACCAGCCTATACTAGTAGGTAGTTACGAAAGTACTCCGCTCGCGCATCTCTTAATAAGATACGTATCGGTTTCCACTCTCGAACTATATACATTTTATGTTACCTCGGTCATTCGTTGTGGGAGTTAAGCGACCTCACTCGTTATCCATGTAGCATCATCGAGATACCAATCATCTCACTCCACCATCGCTTACTGACAGATTCTGCTCGTGAATCATTGTGTCAGTCTTTTTTAACCTCAAATTTAATTCGTGGAGAATGTATTATGACAAAAAAAGTTATCAACCAAAAAGTACAAGTGAGCGCCATCACCTTTAACAAACAATTCGAAGCTGTGCCGCGCCGGATCGAGTTCGAAGGCCGCACCCTGACGTTTCTCGACGCTGGCATCCGCCTACTCATCCGCAGCAACGGCCATATCACCCGGCTCTGGGATATGTTTGATGGTGAAAGCCAGTACCGCCTGCGCCAACAGGGCAGTGACTGGACACTCGTCACGATTAGCCACTAGTCACCACATAGCTCCACTCTATGAACAACCCGCTATCCGTAGCGGGTTGTTGTTCTATATAAATCATGCTACATTTATGACAATATAACCATAAGGATAACTATGGCACAAACAAAACAATCTACGATCAGCCCGACATTACAGAAATTCTTTGCAGGATCAATCATAACTGGTTTCGGTCTGCAGGTCATACAAACAATCTATTATGTCGTACAGCAATACCCGGACAATCAAAATTTCAGTGGCCTCATCCCATGGGCGATAGGAATAATTATCCCGCTGTTTGTATGGTTTGTCTTGTATCTTTCACGGACAAAGCGCACTATGACACTTCAGACAATATTTGAGACGACACTCGTGGCGACAGGCGCTGGTTTCTTGGCAATCGGTATAGGATGGCTAACGTCATTTTTCTATATGTATCTGCCTTTCAACGAAAGAAACTTTCAATGGATATCAGCTCTGTACTCGTCGCTACCATTTATTATTGTTATCCCACTTCTTGTTATCATGATCTCTCGTCTCCGCCGTGCTAAACAGTGGTAGAGCACATTACATCGTTACGGTAGCTAGACAAAGTATTGCACTTGTGCTATAATGGAGTGATCTAGTATGGATATCGGGTCTTTTACGAGTCTACCTCGCTATCTGTTTTAGACAGAACATCATGAGATGGTTCGACCGATATCAATCAACAACATAAAGGATTATTTTGAACAACAAATCATCTTCAAGGCGGCCACAAAACCGCCCCACATCACATCGTGGTGCCAATTTTCGGCGCCCAAAACGACAAACGCCAGAGGACAAGCTAATGAACACACTCAGCAGCGTCCATGGCTCGCCAGAGGGCTCTCCACGTCGAGCAGCAAGTTCGCACACACCCCGACGCTCAAGTACTGGCGGTCACTCATTTACGAGTGGTGGCCGTCGTGGTGCCTCACGTCCTATGCAACCACGCCGCAAAAAAGGCGAGGGGCAGTACATCGCACCAGAAAAGTTTATCAATAAAGCGATAGCTGGCATCGAGGAAATACCTTACGAGCCACAGCATGTTTTTGCCGACTTTCCGCTCAATCCACGCCTCCACGCGAATATTAAGGCTAAGGGGTATGAAGCCCCGAGTGCCATTCAAGACCAGGCTATTCCCCACGTCCTGGCTGGGCGAGATGTTATCGGCCTCGCAAACACTGGCACGGGCAAGACGGCAGCCTTTGTGATACCAACCATCCAAAAGCTCCTTGCTGACGAACAGCGCTTGTCGGTGCTTGTCGTCACGCCAACCCGCGAACTTGCCACCCAAATCGATGATGAATTTCGTGCATTTTCACGCGATATGAACCTCTATAGCACGGTCGTCGTAGGTGGTATGAATATTGGCCGCCAGATCAGCGAACTGAAGCGTCGCCCTCACATCATCATCGCGACACCTGGTCGCCTTAAAGACCTGTTGCAGCAGCGCGCTCTCAATCTCGATCGTATCAACACTCTCGTCCTCGATGAGGCCGATCGTATGTGCGATATGGGATTTTTGCCCGATATCAAGCGTATTATCAGCTTGCTGCCAAAAGTTCGCCAATCACTATGCTTTAGTGCGACGATCACCCCTGCCATTGCTTCTATCATCAATGAGATGTTGCACGATCCGATAACGATCAGCGTCCGCACTGGCGAGACGAGCGACCATGTTGAGCAAGATGTTGTCTATGCTCGAGACAAAAATCACAAGATCGAGCTTCTAACCGACATGCTCTCAAATGAAGAATTTGATAAAGTCCTTGTCTTTAGTAAGACAAAATTTGGTGCCCAGCGTCTCGCGCACACCCTCACCGAAGCCGGGCACGTGGCCGAAGCAATTCACGGCAACAAAACTCAGCCGCAACGTCAACGCGCCCTCAATACCTTTAAGTCCGGTCGCGCCAAAGTACTGGTCGCGACTGACGTCGCTGCTCGTGGCCTCGATATCCCTAATGTCAGCCATGTCATTAACTTTGACCAGCCGATGACGTATGAGGACTATGTCCACCGTATTGGCCGAACTGGTCGCGGTGGCGCCAAAGGCTCAGCCTACACGTTTGTCGAGCGATAGAAATAACTGATAATTCAAAATTTTAACAGCCGCTCGAATTTGAGCGGCTGTGTGCCATGAGAGGACATGGTGGGCGTAGCGATCTATGACAGCGCGATCACGCTTGCCGGAGCTTCCCCGGGCAGACCTCGCATCTTAAGCGAAATCCCTCGTGCTCCCTCATTGAGCACGACACATTACGTTCCGTATCGCCGGAAATACGCGGTTGCGGTCACTGCTTGAAGCAGGCCTCGATGCCAGCCTTCTTGGAGATATCCGGAGACCGGAGAATCTCCAAGTTGGCACTCTGCATGATCTTGGTGCCGGGCAACTCGATCACCCAGTCACTCGATCCTTTACGGATCGGGAAGCGGCAACTGCCGACGCCAACCGTGTAGGTTGCTGCGTCTGTCTCCCAACGGGGATCGGTGAATCCACGAGCCTTGAGCTCCTGGACTGCCGACTTCTGGTTCTCCTGGCTGGGCGGATTGCCGCACCCAGAGAGAAACACGGTAATGACGGCCATGCACGTCATCATGATTGCCGCTTTGCGGCTGGAGTGGATGCTCACGATTGCATATTATAGCAATAATACTAGTAAATGTCAATTATTGTGCCGCCATTTACTAATTTCCCTCAACAAACTACAATTGTATCTATCAAAGCATAAGAGGGTAGGGCTATCGCTCCAACAATTGTTACGCCGTTTTGGTATAAACGAACCATCGAGGTTGTACTCATGGTTTCTTTGGTGCTTGTCGGGCTCTGGATGATTGGCGTGATATGGGGTGATACCTGGCCAACAGCTGGCTTGCTTGTTCATCCGCTGGCCGCTATAAGTGCCGGCGTAACGGCGCTTGTAACGCTGCCTATGTATCTATGGGGCAAAGAAGCCCACATGAAATGGCTGTCGTTTACCAGCTATATGCTGATGTTATTCACTACGACGTCGATTATCTATACGACGGGGAGCGAACAGTCGCCATTTATTGTGTTATGGATGCTGCTTACGATATTTTCCGGATTATTCGGCTACCCGGCGTTGATTATTATTTTTTTGTTTGACGCATTATATCCGATAGCTATTGCACTCAATCTTCCCATGTTGCTGCAAAATTCACAAAACTTTAATGCGCCGCTTTTCATCATGACGAGTGTGCTGCCACTGTTTATCAGCTTTATGATTTGGCGGCGCAAAAGTGAGCACGATACGTCATCTGAAAAATACATGGCACTCGCCCGTGAACTCAGTCAAGTAGCCGACAAGTCTGAAATCGTGATCAACTCCATCGCTGATGGTGTGATCGCCCTTGATCATCGTGGCACCATCCAGCTCATCAACCCGGCGGCACAAACGATTATGGGATGGGGGAAACAAGACGCTATGGAGCTCGACTATCGTTCTGTTTTTAAGGTCACCGATAGCGAAGACAAACCCCTTGATGAAACCACCGATCCAATACTTCAGGTACTCAACACCGGCAAGCCCGTCAAGCGAAATGATCTTTCTCTGGCAACAAGTACGGGGAAAAAAATGATCATCTCATTATCAATATCACCCGTTGGCCAGCAGGGCAGCGGTGCGATTATCGTTTTCCGCGATATCACCAACGATGTGGCTGAAAACCGCCAAAAAGCCGAATTTATTAGTACCGCCAGTCATGAAATGCGTACCCCCGTGGCAGCGATTGAAGGATACTTAGGGCTCGCTCTCAACCCAGCCACCGCCACCATCGACGAAAAAGCTCGCAGTTTCTTAACGAAAGCTCATGAATCAGCTCAACATTTGGGGCATCTCTTTCAGGATCTACTCGATGTCAGCAAGGCCGAGGATGGACGCCTCGGTAATACGCCAACAACAATCGATGTCACAGCATTTGTCCGTGATGTCGTAAACAGCCTGATGGCGACAGCGTTTTCCAAAGAGATTACGCTCGTTTTTGAGCCCGATGTTGTGACGCAGGGTAATGCAATGACCCCCATCTATTATGTTCGCGCCGACCAGAGCCACTATCGAGAGATCCTATCAAACTTGGTCGAAAACTCCATAAAATACACTAAAAATGGCGGTAAGGTTGCCGTTGATATAAGTGGCGATGATGCGCATGTCACCGTGAGTGTCGTCGATAACGGTATCGGTATCCCTAAAGAAGATATCCCCCATCTTTTTCAGAAATTTTACCGCGTTGATAACACCGATACGCGAGAAATTGGTGGCACAGGCCTTGGGCTCTATCTGTGCCGTCGACTGGCCGAGGCGATGGATGGGCGCATCTGGGTTGAGAGTGACTACGGCAAAGGTAGTATGTTCTTTATTGAGCTGCCTCGTCTATCAGCCGATGAAGCCCTTAAGCCATCTGCTATTCCAGCTGTTTCCCCTGTGAGTATTCCGATGACACCACCCCCCGTTGCGCCCGTCGCTCCCCCTGAGCTTGCCCCTGTGGCAGAGTCATCGCCACCGCCTCAGACATAACCACTATAGATTTTTTAGTGATAAGCAATTATAGTAGGGGGTAATATGACGAAAATTATGCTTGTCGAAGACGATAAAAGTCTACGCGAAATCTATGGCGTACGATTATTGGCCGAAGGATACGATATCGTATCGGCTGGAGACGGTGAAGAAGCCCTTGCCATGGCGATCAAAGAGCGCCCACAGTTGATTATCAGTGACGTTATGATGCCAAAGATCAGTGGTTTCGACCTCCTCGATATCCTACGATCAACAACCGAGACACGTAATATCCGTGTCATCATGATGACCGCTCTTAGTTCTGAGGATCAACGATTGCGTGGCGAGCAGCTTGGTGCCGATCGTTATCTCGTTAAATCACAAGTCGGCATCGAAGATGTCGTTCGTGTCGTGCACGAAATACTTGAAGATGGCCCTGCCGCACCAGCTCCTGCGCCTCAACCTGTTGCCGCACCGCCACAAACCGCGCCTGTAGCTGCACCGACAGCACCATTACCCGCGCCGACCGCTGTAGCGCCCGCCGCTGCCTATCCCAACCCACCTGTTTCTCCTCCTCAACCTCCCGCTCCTCAGCCACAGCCCCCTACGGCCCCGCAGCCCCCCCAAGCGCCTGGCTCAAACCCATTGCCTGTTCCCGCGGCTAACGCCCCGATGAGTCCTCCAAAGGCTCCTCAGGCTCGTGCACGTATCATCGAGCCTATCAATAACCCAGCTATCAACCCTATCAATATCAATGAACTTCTTGATAAAGAGATCGCTAAAGAAGCTGGTCTCGCTCTCGATGTCACGCCAGTACAATCTGCCGCTGCCGAACAACAAGCTATCGCACAGCAGCTCAACAACTTTCAGCCTCAAGCTCCAGCCCCAGCCCAGCCTATGGATCCATCAGGTATTCCAACAGTTAGTGTTGATACTTCTGGTATTATCAGCGGTGAAGCAACCCAGGCCGATATGCCACACCCCGTAGTGCCACCTCCACCACCACCGCCTGTACCTCCGATGCCACCAACTGCCTAGTACGCGTGATATATACTAGAATACATGTCTTCAACTCGTCTCAATAAATTCATTGCCCACCATGCCGGGCTGTCTCGTCGTGAAGCCGATGAGGCTATCGCCAAAGGCCGGGTGCGTGTCAATGAAGCCATCGTATCCCTAGGATCCCAGGTGCAACCAACAGATATCGTAACCCTCAATGGAGTGAAGATCACGAGCACCG
>CAZKIA010000003.1:0-40703 GCA_964552765.1 uncultured Candidatus Saccharibacteria bacterium | reverse complement strand
GCACCGCATCCTACACGTACCTCCTCATGGACAAGCCTATCGGGTATGTTTGCTCACGTCGCCAGCAGGGAGATTCACCGACAATTTATTCGCTATTGCCACCAAAATACCATGCTCTGAAAACCGTTGGTCGGCTCGACCGCGATAGCTCAGGGCTTATCGTTTTGACCGATGACGGCGATCTGGCTCATCGCATGACCCACCCGAGTTTTGTCAAAACCAAAGTGTACGAGGTAGAGCTCGACCACCCGCTTGCACCACTACATCAGCAAATGATTTCGGATCATGGTATCGAGTTACCTGATGGGAATAGCCAATTTTCGGTAACACGGATTGAGCCCGAAACAAGCGGGAAGGGGAAAGCGGAAAACGGGAAGAGTATACGCTACGAAGTCACCATGACCCAAGGCCGCAATCGCCAGATTCGTCGCACCTTTGCTGCCCTTGGCTACACCGTGACGTATCTGCACCGCACCCATTTTGGGCCATATTCGCTGCATGACATAAAAAATAACGAGCCGACGCTCGTTGAAATTCGTTAAATAAGTTGGTGGTGCGGTGGGGCTCTCTAATTTCTAGAGAGCCCCACCTGGAAGGAGCACGTTCAGTCCATGGCATGCCATACGATTATACTAAGGACTGATCTGTTGTTCACATCTCGTGGACTCACTGGTACGAACACGTCCGATCCTCTGACGTAGTGACCGGAATGTCCGTGTCGCTTGAGGGCGTCAAATGCCTTCTGGCCAGAGATAGGTATGTGGGCACCGAGCATGTCACTCGGAATCGGGTCATCATCACGAATGATGTCACTGATGACCTTTGTAGTCCCAATGAAGATGACCGCCATCAGAGGCTCGCTGGTGGGCCGAGCGGCGGACGATGGAACCCCATTGTCCGTGCGACGATAATCCGCGCGTTGCCATGGTGGCAGCTGCATGCACAGTAACTACACTGTGAATGCAATCCCTCCATGCACTTGGCGCTGCCGCTCTGGACCGGAGGCTGATTCTCAGCCATAGCCCTCACCGCTTGATCGGCGGCACAGGGCCGCCCCGACGGTTGACAATGGCCTGGAGGCCCGCTTGCGAGCTGGGCGGCATGACGCGGGGGTTCTGTCGTGACCCCTTGGGGTACTTGTTCTTGTCGTCCTTGGACATGACATCTCCTGTCTTTGGTACGTGCCTCAGACTCTCCGAAGCAACTATTTTTATAGTATCACAAAATTACACTTTTGTAAATGGTTTATATCTGTTATACTGAAGGGTATATGTCACAAAAACTCCCCACTGTCGCGATTGTCGGCCAAACCAATGTCGGCAAATCTAGTCTCTTTAACCGCATATACGGCTCACAAGAAGCTGTCGTTGCTCGTGAGGCTGGGACAACGCGCGACAATGTAATTCGTAGGATTACATTGTCACCAGAGGGAAGAGGGAAGAGGGAAGAGGGAAGAAAGCCTCACTTCTCCAAGCCTGCCAAAGCTGCTGCGCGCGCAGCAGCTAGCACAAGCCAATCCTTCTGGCTTGTCGATACCGCTGGGCTCAAAACTGCCGAAGACGAATTTGAAGCCAGTATTCAAGAGCAAATCACTGAAGCGACCGAGCTTGCTGATGTTATCATCGTCACCGTTGACGGTACACAATACCCCAGTGACCAAGACCGCACCATCGCTAAAAAAGCCCTCCGCAGTAAAAAGCCCGTTATCCTCGTCATCAACAAAACCGACCTCAAAGGAGCACTGCCAAGCGACGAATTTCGTCGCCTCGGCATTAGCACGATTATTCGTACCAGCGCCGAACATGCCGTTGGTATTGATACGCTTATGTCTACGATCGTATCTGCGTTACCACCTGCCAGTAGCCAGCAGGGAGCAACCACTGAGAGCCAGGCGCTTCGTATTGCGCTGATTGGTCGCCCCAATGTTGGCAAGAGCTTTCTTTTTAACACGCTAGCTGGCAAACAACAAGCCATCGTCGCCAACGTCGCCGGCACTACCCGCGATGTCAACCGTGTCGGCGTGACGTACAAAGGACGCGCTATCGAGCTACTCGACACCGCCGGTATTCGTCGCTCTGGCAAACAAGAGGTCGGTATTGAGAAGTTTTCAGTTCTGCGTACCCTGCAGGCCATCGAAGAGTCAGATGTGTGTTTCCTCCTGATGGATGTGAACGAACACAGTACTCAGCTTGACCAAAAGCTAGCGGGTATCATCAAAGAAGCCGGTAAAGGCCTGGTGATCGTCATCAGTAAATGGGATTCAATTGAGGACAAAGACCCCAAACTTGCCGACCAACTCACCCGCCAGATTGCCTACGACTTTGCCTTTGTGCCATGGGCGCCGCTGCTATTTACAAGCTCGGTCACTGGCCAAAATGTCACGCAGATTTTTGAGCTGGCTACACAGATCGACAGTCGCCGCCACCAGGAGATCAAAACGCGCGCCCTCAATGACATACTGCAGCGCTGCGTACACAAGCACCCACCCGCAGGGCTCAAAAATACCTTTCCAAAGCTTCGCTACATGGTGCAGACCGACACTGCGCCACCATGGTTCGTCATTTTTGGCGGCAATCTCAAGTTGCTCCATTGGTCGTACAAGCGCTACCTCGAGCGCCAAGTTCGTGAACACTATGATTTTACCGGTACGCCGATAATGTTTAGCTTCCGCCAAGAAAAGGACTAACCAATGAAACTCATCGTCGGACTTGGTAACCCTGAGGAAAAATACCGTTTTACTCGCCACAACATTGGCTTTTGGAGCCTAAGCCAGTATGGGGAGAATAGGGGAGTGCAATTTCAGCTAAAATCTAAATTCAAAGCCTGTGTAGCAGAATTTACTCACGGCTCGGAAAAAGTCATCATGGCAAAGCCCACCACCTACTATAACCTGTCGGGTGAAGCGGTGCGGGCATTGGCTGATTTTTATAAAATCCCCCCACACGATATCCTCATTATTCACGATGAGTTAATGCTGCCATTTGGTACGCTGCGGACTCGCCAGGGCGGGAGCGATGCTGGTAACAACGGTATCAAATCTATCAATGATCATATTGGCCCAGACACAGCACGCCTGCGAATAGGAGTATACAACGACCTGCGCGACCGCATAGATGATGCTGATTTTGTGTTGGCAAACTTTTCTAAATCCGAATCCGAACAGCTGGATGCACTCCAAGTGAAGATCACCTCTGTTATTGATAGCTTCCTCGACGGAACCTTTGACCCAACAACCCACAAGACAATCACGACCGATAATTAATGCAACACTGGTGCGTATTCGTCTATAAAATATTTATTTCCATTTGCAACTACGTCGATTATTGCAACACTGGTGCAGCATAGTATACTAGAGGGTACTCATGGACGAAGCAACGATCCGTAAACAACTGCAATCCGCTGGACTACGCATAACCTACCCCCGTTTGGCACTTATTACCGAACTTGGTCGTAGCCATACCCAACCCAAAAGCGCTGCAGAGCTATCTGCAACATTGTCGCAATTCCCCCGAAGTTCGGTATATCGTAACCTTGAAGCGCTTGAGACTGCTGGGCTGATACGCAGCAGCATGGTCAAATGGGTACGACGCTACGAACTAGGCGATACCCTTGTGCCACATCACCACCACATTACTTGTGTGCGCTGTCAGAAAGTGACTGATTTTGATTCAAATAAATTAGAGCGAGCCCTCGAGGATGCGGCCAGTGAAGCAGGCTATCAGATCGCCGAACACGCCGTAGAACTACGCGGTCTCTGCGGCGACTGTCGAGGCGACGACTCCAATGACCAGTCTGCCGCCAGAGCAGTACTAGCCTATGGCATCAAGTCGATGAAGCGCCTACGCCCTCGCGATCCGTTGATGGAAAAGCTACAAGAAGAAGATCAGTACAAGGGCTTTACCGATACCGAAGATACCTAAACATGCAGCAGGTGGATAATACCGCCGACAAATACCATACCTATCACAAGCACCATCGCCTGTAGCGTCCCCAGGCGTCGCGGCTGCTCGTGGATGTCGGGGATAATATCGCTTGCGGCAATGTAGATAAATATTCCACTAGTGAGGGCTAGCAATTCCGCCTCAGGCAAGTGTAGTGTGCTGCCGCCCAGGTGCACAATCGAAGCCATCATCAATGTCCCGGCGGCTGTTGCGAGGTTAGCGAGAAATACTTTCCGGTCACGCCAGCCACGCGAGAGGAGGATACCAAAGGTGCCAAGCTCTTTTGGTATCTCGTGAGCACTTACCGCGAGTGTGGTGATAAGCCCTGTTGCAGGATTTGATAAAAATGCCGCGCCTATCGCCACACCGTCGATCATGTTGTGCAGGAGATCACCCACCATCAATAGGCGGTTTTGCTGCTCGTCTTGGTGTCCTGGATCATGATGGTGATGGTGATGAAACCAACTGGCCGTTCGCTCTAGTATAAAAAATGTTGTAAAGCCGATGAGCGCCCATAGCAGCATCCGCCGTGGATCGCCGAGCTCAAAGCTCTCGGGTAACAGATCAAAAAACGCCGCGGCCAGTAGTGCACCAGCGCCAAAGGGCAGGGCAATATTGATCGCCCGCTGCCGAGAACGCTTGCTAATAAATATCAGCGCGCCGCCAAGCAAAGAGATGAGACTACCGGCGACAATCGCCAGCACCATGAGGAGATAATCATTCATATAGTTTCTAGCATAATCCTCTCACTGTATATTGCAAATTTGTTGCAATAATAATTATTTTTGCAACACCACATCAAAATACAAATCAAAAAGCGCTTCCAGGTAAGGGTGGGCATCACCTGAAAGCGCTGTTTGACCCTTCAACCCACCCGGGCATCCCGAGCGAAGCGTCATGGCTGTATTGATATACGCAGCCTGCGCCTGATAAGTATCAGTACTTTTATACTCGCCGTAAGAGGTCCGCCTGTAGTATATCCTCGCAGAGAACATACTATTCGGGTACCCACCAACATTGTAAACAACGCTGGCGGATAAAGTTAAAGGGGTTAGTATGCGCACCAGACTGGTGATTAAAGTGGAGGGTAGAAAACTTTAATCGCTGGTACGCACCCTAACATTATTCCGAAGAATAGTGTTAAATGGGGGTATAAGGTGCATTAAGTTATATTAAATATAACTCACCGTGCACTATAGTAGCACGTATAAGTACTTATGTCAACACTTTTCCCCACAAATTCATATGAAGATCAATGATATCCGTCCAGATGAGCATAATTTTCTCAAGAGATTGACGACTATTGCTAATCCTCCAAAAAGCTTATACTATAGTGGATCACTACCATCACCACCTCAATTAACAGTCGCAATCGTGGGCACGCGCCGCCCCACCGCCTACGGCAGAACTGTCACCGAACAGATTGCAAGCGCCCTGGCTTCGCGTGGTGTTCTCGTTGTAAGTGGTATGGCAATTGGCGTTGATTCAATTGCCCATACAAGTGCCCTTGAAGCAGGTGGAACGACCGTTGCAGTACTGCCAAGTGGGCTCGATACTCCTTATCCTCGCACCAATCTTCAACTGGCATCGCGCATCCAAAGTAACGGTGCGCTGATCAGTGAATACGAAAACGGTCATACGCCTCGACCCTATGATTTCCTCCATCGCAATCGACTGGTCTGCGGGCTTAGCGACGCAGTTATTGTCACAGAAGCATCTATCCGAAGTGGCACCATGAGTACGGTTACGCACGCGCTTGAACAGGGCAGAGATATCTATGTTGTACCCGGACCGATTACGAGTCCTCTCTCGGCCGGCTGTAATGCAATGATCGCACAGGGCGCTACTCCTATCGTAACCATTGATTTACTACTAGAAAGCTTAGGGTTGACAGGTCAGCAGAAAATATTGCTTGGCCAAAATGATGCAGAAACTACTTTGTTGCAATTGCTACAATCAGGCATATCTGATGGTGAAGAACTGCAATCTGCCTCTGGCCTAGAGCCGCACGACTTCTCAACAACACTCACTATGCTCGAAATACGCGGGCTTATTCACTCTCTTGGCGGTAATCGTTGGCGTCTATAAAATGAGAAACCGGCCACATTGCATGGCCGGTCTTCTCTCGAAACCCTTATGAAGTTGTGGTCGATGTTACTCGACGATGAGCGACCAGTAGTGGTCGCCGTTGACCTTGCAGATGGTCAGGCGCTCCACGCCACTCCGAAGACTGCGTGCCAGCTCCACATCGATGGGGTACGGAAAGTACTCCTTGAGGAAGCTGTGAACGACCGGGTAGCCACTCGCTACCCAGCAGCTCTGTATGCCGACGAAAACGCAACGAAGCGCCCGCATGCTCGCAGCGATCTCACTGACCCGGGTCGGGGTTAGATCAAATGCTTGCATCAACGAATCTTCGAAACATGGGCCACACTCGGTCCGGACTGCTTCGATGGTCATGCCTATCACCCTTTCTGGGGTTGAACTTCATGGATATTGAGAGGTACTGCCTGTGGTGCTACTACGATAGTTCATTCACAATCACTCATATTATATCACTTTTTTGGTGATATATCAAGTGATTGCGCTATGGACAAGTTGTTTTCCTCAACAAGCTTGATGGATAGTATGCTCCTCGCATGCTGGTTATGTCAATTGCTTTATCAGATGTAATTGTTTACGGTAGTTGACAGAACGTGCTAGTATTAGGCGCTGTATATATGAGTAAGAATTTAGTTATCGTTGAGAGCCCCGCAAAAGCCAAAACTATCGAGAAGTATCTCGGTAAGGATTTTAAGGTTCTCTCAAGTATTGGTCACATCCGTAGTATTGCCAAAAAGACCAAGGATGGTCGTGCCGCTATCGACGTACATAATAACTTTGAGACGGTATACGAAATCGACCCAGACAAGAAAAAGACGATTGCCGAACTCCGCAAGGCAGTCAAGGCCGCCGAAACCGTCTGGCTCGCGACCGATGAAGACCGCGAAGGAGAAGCGATCGCCTGGCATCTGTGTGAAGTCCTCAAGCTTGACCCTGCCAGGACAAAACGAATCGTATTTCATGAGATCACCAAATCAGCCATCGAAGAAGCCGTCAAAAATCCACGCACTGTCGATATGAACCTCGTGCGTGCTCAGCAAGCGCGTCAGATTCTTGATCGAATCGTTGGGTTTGAACTCAGTCCTGTTGTCTGGCAAAAAGTCCCAGGAGGCAAAAGCGCCGGCCGCGTCCAGAGCCCGGCAGTACGACTGATTGTGGAGCGTGAACGAGAAATTCGTGGCTTTGAGGGAACTTCACAGTTTAAAGTCACGGCGGAGTTAGCGGGAATCGGGAAGAGGGAAGAGGGAAGTATCGTTAAGGCCGAGCTGCCAGAGAAATTTGCCACTGAAGATCAAGCTTTGCAGTTCCTTTCTAGCATTCGCGACGCAGACTATGTCGTGTCAGATGTGAGTAAAAACCCTGGCACGCGCAACCCGAGCGCACCATTTACTACCAGCACCCTCCAACAAGAAGCCAACAGCAAGCTTGGTTTCGGCAGCCGCGCCACCATGACAAGCGCCCAAAAGCTGTACCAAGAGGGTAAGATCACCTATATGCGTACCGACAGCGTGACACTCAGCAAACAAGCAATGGCGGCGGCGGCAAATTATATTGAATCGACCTATGGCAAAGACTATGTCCAGGTGCGTGCTTACAAGACCAAATCATCGAGTGCCCAGGAAGCCCATGAGGCAATTCGCCCCACAGATATGTCACTTGAAGTTGCCTCAGCAAATGAATACGACCAAAAGCTGTACCGCCTTATTCGTAACCGCACACTGGCAAGCCAAATGGCGCCCGCTCGACTAGAAAAAACAGAGGTGCGCATAGACATACGACATACCGCATTAGGCACAAGTCAATCACAAAGCAAGTCTCACGTTTTCCTGGCTAAAGGAGAGGTTATTACATTCCCTGGTTTCCTTGCCGTATACGGTAGCGGCAAAGAAAATGAGATTCTCCCAGCAATGGTAACGGGAGACACACTCGACTGCCTACGCGTCGAAGCTCGCCAGGTCTTTGCTCGACCGCCAGCGCGCTACACCGAGGGAAGTCTCGTCAAAAAACTCGAAGAACTCGGCATTGGCCGCCCAAGTACCTACGCGACGATCATTAATACTGTGCAAACACGCGGCTATGTGGCGAAAGGTGAGTCAGAGGGCGAACCACGAGAGGTGGTAGTACTGGCTTATCAGCCAGTACAGAGGGAAGAGGGAAGAGGGAAGAGGGAGGAGCTATCACAGGCTGCGCTCGCTGACACGACAGATATAGACAGGCAGACAAAAAGTGATAGGCACAATGACAACAGCTCAGCGAACAATTTATCTGTCGTTTCAGAGAACATCACCCGCGAAATTGTCACCGAAAAAACTGGTTCGGATCGCGGCAAGCTGGTGCCAACACCAAGCGGTGAACTGATCGCCGACTTTTTAACGAATCATTTCAACAAGGTTGTTGACTATGGATTCACGGCCAGCGTCGAAGAAGATTTTGATCGAATTGCTACCAATTCAATCGAGCGCAACCACATGCTCCGCGAATTTTATACTCCATTTCATGAACTTATCGAGCAGTCTGGTACTATCGATCGATCGACGGTTGGCGAAAACCGTGAAATCGGCATCGATCCGAAAAGTAAACGGCCGATTTACGCTCGTTTTGGCCGATTTGGCCCCATGTTGCAGCTCGGTAGTAGCGACGACGAGACAAAGCCAGACTTTGCTCCGATGCCACGTGGCGCACGAATCGAAACCGTCACGTTGGAGCAAGCACTTGAGGCCTTTAAGCTGCCCCGTGTCGTCGGCCAAACCGACGATGGTCTCGATATCAAAGCCAACATTGGTCGCTTTGGCCCGTATATTCAGATCGACAAGCTCTATGTCAGCATCAAGCCACTTGACCCTCACACTATTACACTCGAAGAGGCCCGCGAACTCTACGCCGCCAAGTTGAAGTCTGAAGCCGAGAAAAATATCGCCGATTTTGGCGATGGCATCAAGGTTCTAAACGGCCGCTTCGGGCCATACATCACCGACGGCAAAAAGAATGCCAAGATCCCCAAAGACACCGACCCAAAATCTATTACGCACGACAAGGCCAAAGAGCTCCTTGCCGCCGCTCCTGCTGCAGGCAAAAAACGCCGCTTCACCCGTAAAAAGAAGTAATCAACCCTGTCGCAATTTGCACAATACATTTACCCATACTCTATGTTTATAATGGTGATATGAATCATGCAAGCGAGCCCACACATCCAATGCCAACAGAGCTTGCCTCAATGCGACTACGCGAACTTACCGAGCTACACGAGACGAGTGCCGACGGCCTCGTAGAGAGACTACTGATTGAGGTAGAGGACACGCACTGGGATGATGAAGACAAGCGTCTGGTGCATCTCGCACTCGAAGACGCAACGCGCATTCACCATGGCGACACTCAGGGGGAGCGCCCCGTGCTCGTCCATCCTTTGCGGGTTGCACTGCGGATTCTCAGTCGTGATCATTTTAATGTTCGGGATCGACCAGACCTTATTATCAGTGCATTGATTCATGACACAGTAGAAGACCACCCCGAGCGCTGGCTCAAAGAATTTGAAGATGATGATCTAGAGTTAGCTGAGTACGGTCAATCAGCCATCTATGACCTCCAGCAGCGTGCGCTTGATAGCATCGCGCGTCGCTATCAACGCCCTGATGACGATGCCAACCTTTCAGGTCAAAATATCCGTGGTATCGTACAGTGGCTCACGAGCGAGCCATACCGTGATGACTTAAACGACGGCATTGATGACCCCGTAGAAAAGCAACTCCGCAAGTGGGATGTCTATGAAGATGTAGTCCGCGGCCTGATGCAAGCGCCGGATGCACTAGGGTCAAAAGTGATCAAACTATCTGATTTTATCGAAAACTTTATCGGCGGCATGACGTATCACGAGAATCATGCTATGCGTCCACGTATGGCTCGTAAATACGTCTTTCTATCCAATGATATGAGCGCCTTCGTCAAGCGATCAAAGATCATACCTCGACAATCCCAAGCAACTATCAAGCGACAGATCGAAGCCGCTCGCAATCGAGCACTCACCATCATCAATCGCCACGTTGCGCTACATCCGGACGATGCACGACTCTTTGATATATCAAAAAAGACTACCGATAGACTTGCTGGACGCGAGAAGGTACGGCGAAAACGCTCCCTGGGATTCATTGGACTTTCACTGCATGTATTCGATAAGTGAATACTTACGAAACAATAAATTCCACAACAAAAAAGCCTCAAAGTACTATTTACCATAAGCGCCAAGTATGTGCTATAATAGTCGACAGACAGAAATAGTGTGGTGAAATAACAAATATAGTTGACCTAAGTACTAATTTGTTCTATAATCATACTCAACTCTGATTATTAACAGATAAATTTAGGAAGATAGAGCCACTATGAGCGATGCCGCCCCAGATCCCGCCATTAACACTTCTGACGCTGTCGAGCGTATCCTTAGCAGTATTGAACGTGAACGTGAACGTGAGATTATTGCTCGTCGCTTTGGTCTTAATGACCGCAAAGAAACTCTGGAACAGATTGGCGATCTTCTTGGCATCACTCGGGAGCGTGTTCGTCAACTTGAAAAAGCTATTTTGATTCGCCTGAAGCTTGCTGCTGAAAAAGACGCCGAGACAGTCGGTACGATTGAAAAACACTTCATTCGCCACTTGCACGAAATGGGTGGCGTTGCTCGCGTGTCAGATTTGACGGGACGCATTCATGATGTGCCCTCTGAGCGCGATCACGCGCATATTGCCTTTATTGCCGAACTTGCCCCAAATATTACTGTTCTCGGTGAAAACGATCATTATCACCATGGTGTCGCCATCCGTGAGCGCCACGATGAGAAGAAACTCAAAAGTGATGTTGATAGCGTCGTCAAGACGATCAAAGAGCATGGCGAGCCTATCGAGATTACCGACCTACATGAAAAGCTTTCTCATGATCACCCCGACCAAGTTCGCGCCATCGCTAGCCTTAGTAAGAACCTGTCTCACCTCAAGGATCAATGGGGTCTCAACAAGTGGCCTACCGTCAATCCTAAAAACATTCGCGACAAAATCTACGTTATTTTGCAGGACAAAGCGAAGCCGATGCACTTTAGTGAAATCGCTAAGAGCATCAAAGACAGTGATTTTAAGCGCAAAAATGTTACGACACAGGCTATTCACAATGAACTCATCAAGGACAAACGCTTTGTCCTCATCGGTCGTGGCATCTATGCATTGAGCGAATGGGGCTATAAGAAGGGCACCGTCAGTGATATCATCAGCGACATCCTCAAAAAAGAAGCTGGCCCATTGACTCGAGATGAAATCGTCCGCCGCGTCCTCAAACATCGCCAGGTAAAAGAGACGACAATCCTCCTGAACCTACAGAGTAAACCTCAGTTCAAGCGTGTCGCCAAAGCAACCTACGCGCTGGCCGACGCTAAGTAATTGTTGCTCCAGACTGATAAGCGATTGATAAATAAGCGTTTTTCAGCCACAATAAGAAGTGGTAATTTATGGGCTCATTAATCGGATTTATTTTAAGTTTATTACTCCAGTGGTACGTCTGGATACCTTTGGTATTGGTTCTCGGCTATTTGACCTGGCGTAACTACCAGACTGTTGACCACATCGAGTCAACCGACATGACACTGCTTATTCTTGAGATTCCAAAAGCCAACGATAAAAAAGAGCTTGCCGCCGAACAAATGTTTGCCAGTCTTCATGGTATCTTGCGTGATCGCAAGGAGCTTAAGGAGAGCGGGGGCTGGCAAGAGCATATCAGTTTTGAGATTGCCGTCGTCAATAAACTCATTCGCTTTTATATATGGGTGCCAAAGCACCTACAAAACTTCGTCGAAGGGCAGATCTATGCTCAATACCCGACCGTGCAGATACATGAAGCCGACGAAGACTACACACGTCGTCATCTTCAGCACAGTGTCGTCCACACGGCCGAACTCACCCTGAGCGATAACGAAGTGTTACCGATCAAGACATTTGATAACTTTGAGGTTGATCCCCTCGCGAGTATCACCGCAACACTTGCCAAGATGGATGACAAAGACGAGGAGATATGGATACAAATTCTGGCCCGTCCTATCGCTGATGACTGGCATCGTCGAGCGGCAAGTTACGTGAGCAAAGTTCGCGGCGGGGGAGGGGGTGGTCTTGGCTTTGGTGATGCAGGCTACTTCCTTAAGATTCTTGAAGCGCTATGGACGCCACCAGCGGCAGGAGCAGGCGGCGAGACAAAAGCGCGCGAGCTGACCGAGAGGGAAAAAACCCGAATTGCCGAAATCGAGAAAAAATCAACCAAACTCGGCTATCGCGTCAAGATTCGTATCGCCTACTTAGGTGAGGATAAAGTTGCTGCCAAACTGCGTATGCAAGCGCTCGTAGGTACCTTTAAGCAGTTTAACAGCACCAACCTCAACGGCTTTCGTATCGCCAACACCAGCTTTAACCGTGAAGCGCTCGCCCCCTACGCCGCTCGTATTTTTACCGATAAAGGCTTTATCCTCAATATTGAAGAGCTGGCCTCGGTCTATCATCTGCCACATACCAATGTTGAGACACCAAATATTGTCTGGGCAAGTACAAAAACAGCCGAACCACCTGCAAAACTTCCCATTTTGACTGGAGATGACGCCGTCGATAGCGG
Organism: uncultured Candidatus Saccharibacteria bacterium; assembly: GCA_964552765.1. Taxonomy (GTDB): domain Bacteria; phylum Patescibacteriota; class Saccharimonadia; order Saccharimonadales; family Saccharimonadaceae; genus JAPUDQ01. The sequence goes on along the minus strand of CAZKIA010000003.1, from coordinate 28,026 downwards.
GATCAGCGCCTTTGGCCTCACGAACTTTCGCGGCCTCAATCAACAATTCGGCTTGTACCGCTATGATCGCTCCCGCCATGTCTATATCATCGGACAAACTGGTGCAGGTAAGTCTGGTTTGCTCGAGCTATTTGCGCTGAGTGATATTTTTCACAATGAAGGCTATGCTATCATCGACCCGCACGGCGATTTTGCCGTCAATAATCTGCGATTCATCCCACCACATCGCATCAAAGATGTTGTATATTTCAACCCCGCAGACACGAACTACCCCTTAGGGTTTAACCCCATGGAGGTCATCGACCCTAATCTCAAGAACAATACCAGCTCTGAGATTATCGGCGTACTCAAACGTATGTTCGGTGAGAGCTGGGGGCCACGACTCGAGTATATTTTGCGCTATACCATCCTGGCACTCCTGGATCATCCCGATACGACCATGCTTGATATTACGAGGATGCTCACTGATAAGAAATTCCGCAAAGAAGTGCTGGCCTCGTGTACTGATACGGTTGTACTGAATTTCTGGAATATTGAGTTCAATAGCTGGAACGAAAAGTTTCAAGCTGAAGCTGTCGCCCCCGTGCTTAACAAAGTCGGCGCCTTTGTCGCCAACCCAATTATCCGCAATATTATTGGCCAGCCCAAAAGTACCTTCAATATCCGTCAACTGATGGACGAGGGGAAAATCCTCATCGTTAACCTCTCGAAAGGTCTGATTGGAGAAGATAATGCTGGAATCCTCGGAGCATTTATTGTTACCAAAATCCAGCTTGCGGCAATGAGCCGTAGTGATATACCGAACGTCGAAGATCGCACGCCATTTTATCTCTACGTCGATGAGTTTCAGAATTTTGCGACCGATTCCTTTGCAACCATCTTGTCTGAGGCGCGTAAATACGGTCTCAATCTGACAGTCGCTAACCAATACATCGCTCAGATGAGCGATACGGTGCGAGATGCTGTTTTCGGCAACGTCGGTACGACGATCAGTTTTCGTGTTAGTGCCGATGATGCGCCGTTTTTAGTGAAGCAATTCGAGCCACAGTTTGAAGCAGCCGACCTCTTGCAGATGCATAACCGTAACTTTGTGATCAATATGGTCATCAGGGGAGAGAAGTCACCAGCCTTTAGTGGGACGACGCTTGCATTGCCATCTGCTACCGAGGGCGGGCAGGGTAATCTCGACCAAATCATCCAGTACTCTCGCCTTATGTACGCACGCGAACGCTCGATGGTGGAGCAGGAGATACATGGCCGTATTGCTTCGAGCCTGCCGCCTGCCGCCCAAACTCCGCATGCTATGCCAAAGACATGGCCCACCCACGGCGCCACCTCAGTAGCTGAGCGTGATGCCAATTCTACTGCTATCGCCGCCCATAAAGCCGCAGAACGTGTCACGACGACATTTCCAGTACCAGTAGATGATAGCCCAGACCAACCAAAGAAAAAACGTACTCGCTCGCGCACTCGACGCAAAAAGGACGATGCCACACCAGCCGCCACGACCCATAAGGAAACTCCCTCAACTTCCCGTAGTCAGCCAAAAGAGACACCAAAACCCACCTTATCGCCACGACCCGAGAATAATGATCACGAGCTAAAAATACGATAGCCCACTCTTTACTAACATTCTTTTCATTGTACATAGAATAGAACAAATATAGAACATACTATTTTTAATAACGGTAACAACATAGCTACTGATCATACGCCGGCCTAAAAAGTTGTAAAATTCGTCAAGCATGGCAGGCTGAAAGCGGGTGGCTCAAAAATAAACATAATAGGCAACAAAGCAGTGAAATTATGATTGATCACAACGGCAGAGATGCATACAAATAGTCATCATCAATCACAATAGTCTATGTCGCACAATGTTTCTTTTACGACACTAAAGAATGATAACAAAGATGACTAGCAATACGTCTTATCACCACCCTAACAGGGGGTTATTTTGAAAATAATGCTTATCACTCCCTTAAAGCCATTGTCGTTACACTACTACGCGTTATTATATATACCATAAGCCTTCCTATAAGGAGCGCAGCCTATAACCATAGGTGGCTAGATGTATATTGTTGTACTTTTCCACATCATTGTTGTTAATATTTGACATATTATGATTTTTATTTCACGCCCCTGCTATTCCCTATTATTTGACTTTTTATTAAAGTAATGTTTTTGTATAGTTTTTCCCTGCTATGCTCACATTACTACTAATAGAACAAAATAAGAACATTTACTTAAAAGACTAGGGGTCTGCTCTACTCTTTATAAAACGCTCGCCCACTCACCCGTGCATCAATATACTGTGGCGAGATTGCGCGCGCATCAAGATGCTGGAGCGTGGCTATCACATCATTCGCCTGCTCTACCGGATCGCGGTCGATATTAAGCCGTATACGGTAGGGCCTATTCTTTACAATAATATCCACCTCCTTGAGGGTAGCGGGCGGAATTACTACTTCATCAACAGGAGCAATCCGTGCACTTACAACGTCGACAACGCGCCCGATAAATCTCATCATCTTTGTCGAAGCCACAATCTGCTGAGATGTAGCCGGTAGTCCCGTTTCATCCTTGACCGATATACGTGGCGCTGAAAGAAGATTACGCTCAAATGACACGCCACTCCCATCGACATAATAGTGGCGATCATTAATCTGCCACAAGGCTATCGGCTGGCGCACACCAAGTAATACATCATGAGACGCAAGCCCCTCGCTACCTGTAATAACCGCAGATGAGAGCTCAGGAGCTTCCTCAACCATATAGGCACTAAACGTATTGGGGTTAAGGACAAACTGAAATCGTTCGAGTGGTCGATCATTAAAATACTTCTCGACAATGGTTGTGTAGCGTGCGGTATCAGCATGAGCCGTTGCCGGCTGGTAGTGAATAGACGGAGTGACAATCAACTGGTCAAGCAGCCATACTAACCCAGCTGCTACCCCAAGGCTAGCCACCAAAATACCGCTAATCTTTCGGCGACGAGAGCGCAAATCATGTTCGTGGAGGCGTGGTGAACGAAGATGCGAACCATCCTCGTTTGCCGCACGAACCCGAGATGATACGCTACCCGTCAGTGTGCGACTCCGACGAAACACATTGCTGGCAATCTCAGAGTCAGCCTTTGGTTGGCGTAGAGGCGCCTTTTCACGAGAGCGTCGCGAGGAAAATGCCATACTAGCGTCGCCCTGCCTGGTTGTATGCATCAATGATCATTCGAGCAACATCAGCCGCCGCTGACGGTTTAGCGAAAGCATGAAGTCGCCTTGCCATATCGTGACGCGCAGAAGGCGTATCAATCAGATCGATAATGGTAGTGCCCAAGGTATCCGTAGCCGTGATCTCTTTATCACTCAAAACACTTGCCGCTTTAGCGGTTTTATAGACAACGGCATTTTTCACCTGGTCACTTAACTGTGCGGCGGGCACAACAACAACAGGTTTCGCAAGGCCAGCCAGCTCCTGCAAAAATGTTGCACTAGCCCGAGCGACAACAAGATCAGCCGCACCCAGGACTGACGCCATATCCCGGTACACAAATGGCACCACATGATAGTGAGGATGATTGGGTAATTGTCGTTTGATCGTATCAAAATGCTTCTTACCTGTGATGTGATAAACGTGGATACCCTGCTCAAGGAGTGTATCAGCCGCTCGTACCATGGCGTCATTAATACTCTTCGCGCCAAGTCCGCCACCGGTCACGACAACCAATGGTGCTGCAAGATCAATGACGCCAATGGCGGCTTTCGCCTCGCGTTGCTGTGGCTCGCTCAAGGGGCGAAATGCAGCATCGATGGGTACACCGGTATAGGCCGCTTTTTTTGTATCATAGCGATAATTATCAAGTGGCGACCCCGTCGCGATACGAGCAGCAAATTTCCCAAGAATCGAGTTCGTTAGCCCTGGGCGGGTATCTGAATCATGTATCACAATCGGCACACGCATAACAAAAGCCGCCAGCCCGAGTGGTAAACAAACAAACCCGCCTTTTGCAAACACAACATCTGGCCGAAATCGCATGATTATCCAGAGGCTCTTAAAGAGCCCGCCGACGATCTTAACGCTATCACGAAGATTGAGGCCAATCGTACGAATATCTGTAAGGCGTTGCCAGGCGCTTTCGCCATGATACCGACGTAGCTTCCCTGCCGGAATCGTCGTAACCGTAACAGCAACAGCGGCATGCTCCATCAACCCACGTGACTGCGACTCAAATGCTCGGTCGCAGACAAATTCAACCTCAAGTCGGTCATCAAGTCCAGCGAGCTCATTGATGATGACGAGTACTGGCGTAACGTGACCGCCCGAGCCGCCGCCCGCTGCGAGTAGTTTCATCACTGCTCCTCTCTGCTGTTACTTTACCGTAATTATGATGAGTGAATCGAGAAATATTATACGCGATACCCAAAGCCGCCATCATAAATAGCAAACTCGTACCGCCAAAACTCAAAAACGGCAATGTCACACCTGTCAGTGGAAAAATGCCCGTCATTGCCCCGATATTAACCACAACGTGCGTTGCAATCCAGCCAAAGACTCCGGCTACAAGCATTTTCATCGTAGTATCCTCTAGACGATCAATCATCTCTATAAGTCGTTTCAAAAGAACAGCAAATAATGCCAGGATTACCAGCAGCCCGGCAAAGCCAAATATCTCGCCAAGAACCGCAAAAATTGAGTCGTTTAGCGCTTCTGGTAAGTAGCCAAATGCCTGGACGCCACCACCAAGTCCTCGCCCAAATAATCCCCCGCTACCGATGGCAACTTTCGCCATTTCGATATGATAGCTCGATGCATCAGTTGCATTGGCAGAGTTGGCAAAGGTCATAATACGTTCAATACGATGCGGTGAAAAGAGAATAAATAGCACACCAACAGCGAGTGCTCCTCCACCCGTCATCAGCATCATGCGCTTTGATAGCCCCGACACGATAAGCATCGTGCCGACAACACCAAGCATAGTAAGACCCGTCCCCATATCCTTTTGAAGCCCTATGACAAGTAGCCCAGCAACCGCCACGAGAATGCCAAGTGGGATCAACGTCTCAGATAGATCATCAATTGATCGCTTCTGCATACGGGCACCGAGAAATCCAGCCACAAACACCAACATTGCAAATTTGAGAAATTCAGCTGGCTGAAATGAAGTGAAGCCTAGGTTAAACCAACGACATGCACCATTAAAACACATAGCAGGCGCAAGGCGTGCCGCCCCAAGTAATGCCAACAGAACACAGAGCCCAATCGCCGCAACAATGATCTTCCCACTATGACGTTTCCAAAATGTTATAGGCAGTGCCGCTGTCACGCCAAAAGCACTCAGCCCAATCCCAAGATATAATAATTGCTTAAACATAAAATGCGTTTGATCGACATTACCGCCATCGGCGTTAATCTTGTGAATCTGATAGGGGCTAATCGCAAAAAGCACCATCAATCCCACCAGTACCAATAGTCCCATAAAAAGCATTAACCGATAATCCGGACGGTGTTTGCGTGTCACCGTTGGTCGTAACGATGCAGCAGCCAGGCGACGGCGGGCAGCTGATGCCATGTTATATATGCCCTCCAGCCAGTGCCAGCAACAATCCGATAAACCCAGCTACATTACCGATCAACCAGAACCGCATGGTTACTTTTGTCTCAGGCCACCCGATTGCCTCGAGATGATGATGAATGGGGGCTGATTTAAATATTCGTCGCTTAAATAATTTCTTGCTCATAATTTGTAGCGAACTCGACCCGGCCTCAATCACAAACACAAGTCCGATGACTGGCAGCAGCAGCAAAGAATTTGTCAACATAGCGATCACACCAAGTGAGGTTCCAAGAGCAAAACTGCCAACGTCACCCATAAAGAATCGTGCGGGATGTACATTAAACCATAAATAACTTAGCAGCGCCCCGAGAACAGCAAAGCAGAATCCCGCAATCCCTTCATTACCTTGTAGCAGTGCTATAACGGCAAATATTGAGTATGCAGATGCCAGGAGCCCCCCCGCCAGTCCATCGAGCCCATCACTGATATTCACTGCATTACTCGTGCTTACCACCGCTAGGATAAACAGCGGAATAATCAGCCAGCCGAGCTCAAACGAGCCAAGAAATGGTACTTGAATCTGTGAATAATCAGCTCCGAGCTTGTAGTAAAAGAACCAGGCACCAACAGCAGCCACTGCTGTAATCATGGCGAATTTAAGACTTGAGCGCAAACCCGCTACCCCAAGTTGCTTACCGCGAATATTGATAATATCGTCGATCAATCCCACTGCCCCACCACCAATCAGTGCCGCCAGCGGCAGCCACGTCTGCTCGCGATCAAGATTAAACAGGAGTGTAATAATCGATACAGAGATAACGATAATAAGCCCGGCCATCGTAGGAATATTGCGCTCAAACTTGCTCGCATGAAGTTTCGTAAAAACCGTGAGAGCCTCACCGGTCGTACTGGTCGAACGCTGACGTTTCCAAAATCGATACCGATAGGCAAAATACGTATAGATTGGCGTCATCACCACAGAAAGCGTAAGGGCGCCAAGCGCCAAAGACACAAGCATGATAAGCGATGTTGTTAGCTGTGGTAGAGCAATGTCGGTCACGCGTTGTTCCCCTTTTTTCTAAAGAAGTGGATAGTTATCCAGCATCCAGTTATTCATATCATTAAATATCGGTCCGGCTGCCGTCGTGCCTTCATAGCCACCGACACGGGCATCATCAACTCGTACCATTATGACATATTTAGGGGTGTCAACACCACCGAAACCCAAGTAGCTACCGACGGAATTGTCATTAGAATATTTACCAGTCTTTGGATCAATTACCTGGCTAGTTCCTGTCTTACCGCCAACTTTATAGCCCTCGCGGTCATGTGCACCAAAAAATCCGGTTTTACGGCCCTGCCATATGAGGTCACGTGAAGCCGCCGACGCCTCCGCCGACATAACACGCTGACTACCAAGTGATGTGTTTTTCTGAACAATACTTCCATCCTCTTTTTTCGTGCCATAGATAACGTGCGGTTTGTAATACATGCCCCCGTTGATCTCAGCAGAAAATGCCGCCGCTGTCTGGATCATCGTCACATCCATGCCCTGCCCAAATGCCATATTTGCGTAGCGAACATTGTTACCCTCTTGTTCACTTGGGGCAATGATTGTTCCCTTAGCCTCACCGGCTTGCTCAATTCCCGTTAATTGCCCGAATCGAAATCTGTCATGAAAATAGCCGTAGAGTTTGTCGCGAGCTGCCCGATTTATCTCACCACCGCCCATTTGCTTGGTGACATAGACGACGCCCGTATTAAGAGAGTAGCGCAGCGTATCAAGCATAGTCGCCGACACCTGACGAGGATCTTCTTCGACATTACATATCTTTTTGTCGTCAACCGTGACGCACCCCGTGCCGTCTGGAAAGGTTGAATTGACCGTAACGGCACCGCTATCGATACCAGCCCCAACGGTGAGTACTTTGATGACGGAGCCATTTTCATACGGATAGCTCACGACACTGTTTTGAAATACGGCATAGTCATCTACTGTATTGTAGTTCTCTGGACTATACGTTGGATAATTCGCCATCGCGATTACACCGCCCGTTGCTGGATCCATCACAACGATACTGCCGCGCGTCGCCTTTGCGCGATCAAGTCCAGCTTTTAGTAGCTCCTCAGCCTTCACCTGAACCGAGCGATCTAGTGTCAACACAACGTTATCGCCATCAACTGCCGGCGTGTTTACATCTTCTTTCTTAATCGTAAGAGGGATCTTACGCACATCGGTCACTGTCTCAAGGACGCCAGGACGACCGGTAAGCTGTATATTAAGCGCTTCCTCGATACCATATTGCCCTGCTCCATCATTATTGACATAGCCAAGTGTCTGGGCGGCGAGACTACCCTCGGGATACAGCCGCCTGGTCGACTGCTGGAGGCCGATGCCTGCTAAATCCTTTTTCTGGATCATATCAGCCTGGGCTCGGCTAACATTGCGAGCCAGTACTCGATACCGAACGCCCTTGCCTTCATCTTGCATCAACGTTTTATACCCATCAACCAAATTTCCACCAATAATACCCCTTAAGGCATCACTTGTGGCATCCACGTTTTTAATTCCCGTTGGGTCGACAAAGACAGTGTAGACCTTTTCATTTTTCACGAGTGGAGCAATATCGGTACCGTCACGCATATAAATCTCGCCACGACTCGGCAAGATAGTCAGTGGCTGTACTTGAATATTGTGCGCTTCAGCAACGTAATGATCATGCCGTATAATCTGCAAATAAAATAACCGTATGATAAACAGCACAAAAAACGCAGCAAGTCCCCATTTGAGAACGTCTGAACGAGTCAGGTGGCGTGTACTGGTATACATACGATTATTTTAATTACTTGCTTGCTCGGTGGCGACAGGTGTGGTCATGGCCTTTGCGACGCTGCTACTGGAAACAGTGTTCAGAGCTTGCAATCGAGCATTTTCATTTTGCAGGTCTTCTTTTTGTGCCTTTAGTGCGCTGAGGCGCGTATCAAGCGTGTTTATATCATAGCTGTAACTACCCGATCGTGTCACCTGTGTGAGATAGATGAGGCCAAGAACGGTCACCATGAGCGCCACGATAATAGTATGCGAGATAGGGCCGAGTTTGACGGCGGGAGCAAAAGCAACAGTGTTTTGATTGCGACGCCATCGGTCTGATTGACGCGATGTAAACGCAGGCGATGTTGCGCGATAGTAGTTTGACATTGTGGTGGATTTTTTTGTTTTAGAGTTTATATACAGCAGAAAGCAGAGGCTGCTTACCGCGTGGTGTCGTGTAGGGAGGGTTCCCTACACGACAGTCTTGTGCCCGGGCAGACAAATCTAGCGGTGGTTAACCGTGATTCGGACTGCTCGTGATTTGTTGACGATTTTGATTGCCATGGGTCGCCTTCCCTTCTTTTTATTTTATGTTTTCACGGCGGCGCGTAGTATGGCACTACGAGCACGCGGATTAGTGGTGTCATGTTCAGCACCCAGAATCGGCTTTTTGGTGAGCAGCTTCATCTCAGCCTCGTACCCAGCAGCTGCCTGTTCGGCAAAATAGCTTTTAACTATCTTGTCCTCTAGGCTATGAAAGCTGATGATCGCCACTCTACCATTTTTCTTAAGCAGACGCGGCAAAAGAGGCATGAGCGTTTCTATTTGAACCAACTCATCATTAAGCGCGATTCGGATTGCTTGAAAGGTGCGCGTAGCTGGATGGATTTTTTGCCATCCTCCACGATGTGTTTTAAGAACGACAGCAGCAAGCTCAGATGTCGTAAATAACGGCCGGTTTAGACGAATTGTGTGTGCAATCCGTGCTGCCTTAGCTCGTGATTCTTGACCATAGTCGGCAATAATTCGCGCTAAGTCCTTTTCAGATGAGCGATTGATGATATCGGCAGCTGTTCGCGTGCTCGACTCATCCATACGCATATCCAAAGGCCCATCGCGTTTTATCGAAAACCCTCGCTCTGCCATGTCAAGTTGCGGTGACGATACACCAAGGTCAACCAGTACCATATCAAATTGTTCTGCCTCCTCGACAAGGTGCCGTGCAGCAGTCGCAAAATCACTATGCATAATGCGCGCTCCTTGCTGAGCATACTCAGTCAAATGAGCAATCGCACGTTCATCGCGGTCTACCAGCGTCGCGTGCTCCGCGCCAACACGATCAATGATACGTGAAGCGTGGCCGCCATACCCTGCCGTCAGATCAAGATAGCGTTCACCGGATTGTGGGTCCAGCAAATCTACCACGTCTGTTAGCAAGACTGGTATATGCAAAGAATCATCGCTACCCGTAGGCAGTGATGATGCAGTAGATGTATGGAGTTGTTGTGGTGGTATATTTTTCATTGAGGTCACCTAACTGATAGTTAGAGTTTTTGTTTTCGCAGTATGTGTTTGTTTTAGTAGTTTGTCAATGGAGTTGTTGTGGTGTGACGTGACAAGCACGTCATTCTTATAGCCTGGAGAGGCTAGTAAGTAACCCACTGACAAGTGAGAGACTTATGTGTGAAGATATGCGACAAAATAACTTTTGCCGGATATCTTTTGTGAGGTGGAGTTTTTTGGGAGGTGTGTGTTGTGTGAGGTAGGTGCAAAGCGCATGGTTTAAGTGACAGCGCTCAAGGTCTTCACTCCCTAACTACCAGATAGTTGACCTCACGAAATCGGTAAATTCCGTGATCTATGATGCCGAATTATTAATGAGCAGCACTGATACGCCAGTATTTGCCAGCGCGGACAACCGTCACGTCGCGATCGATCCCAGCATAGTCAAGTAAATGCTGGTCGATCGTAATACGACCTTGCTTGTCGTCGATCTCACCACCGACCTTGCCTGTTCTAAATTGTACATTCAGATCGGCAATTCGCTCGTCCAAGATATCCCCTGCCAGTGCCTGCTCAACATCGTGAGACCAGACATCTACCGGATAGAGATGCAGATACTTTCGAAATCCGCGAGTGATCACAACGCCATTTCGAAATTCATCTCGAAGCTCAGCGGGTATTGTTAAACGCCGCTTATCGTCAAGCTTTCTTTCGAAGTAATCTGTTGTAGTGCTCATCTCTTCCTTGGAGCGTATTAGGTTGGTGTTTGTTGTTTTGGTGCCGTGGTTTTTGTTTTTGCCCTGTCGTTCTATGACGCCCCGGGTATTCCACTAGCTCTAGTTTACTACCCACTTCTACCCACTGCAAGTCTTTTTTTAGATATTTGCCAATAATCCTCAGTTATCCACATATTTGTGGATAAAAAAATACCTTGTAGTCACAAGGTATTTCCTGTTTATCGACGTAGTTTGCTATTTAACAAGCCATGTCAGTTGTGAGAGATAGGTGTTGTCCAGCCGTACAACAAGCCATGTCACGAGTACGATAAGGTTGATAAACAACGACACAAGCAAGATTGAGTGCTTGAGGTCATCATTTGTTTGTGTGAACGAGTAGCGCGAGATTGTTTTTTTGGGTGATGTTTTCTTTACCATGCCCTATTGTATACATAAGAAGTTTCGTTCGTCAATCGATGTGATGTTCAAGAAGCCATTCGTTAGCCCGCACCCAGTTTGCAAGCGAGCCACACTCCAGGTACTCACCTCTGGATGTATAGACAACGATCTTTTTGTCATCTGCCATGTGATTGATTGCATCAATGATAAAGTACTCGCCTTCACTTGTTTGCTCGGCAGCAATTTGCCGCGTCAGATACTCAAAAAATGTCGCTGGCAAAAGGTAGAAGCTCGAATTATTAAGGTTAGTATTTACCTCGTCGCGCCTCGGATGCTCAATAATCCGGCGATAATATCCCTCATCATCTGTCTCGATGATACCGAAATTACTAATCTGCTCCCATGGGATTGGATTGCCAATGATTCCAGCGTCAGCGCCCGATGATATCACGTGCTCAATCAAATCACGCGCTTCAGAACCACCATCTGCTCGATAGAGGGTCTGATCACCCATCACAACCAGCATATGCTCGTCATCCTCAAAATAATCCCGACATAGCCATACAGGAATCGACGTACCATACCGTCCATCTGATAAGTCTTGAGAAATATAGTGGAACGTCACGTCCTTTGGCGGCTGTATAGCGGCAACCATATCGGGCTTGCCTTTGCGTGTCAGATACTCCTCTAACACTGGTTGGCGCTCATAATAATCACGGAGCTGCCGAGCATCGCCACTCACCACAAAGTAAATATCAGTGACACCTGCTCGAATACAATCCTGAACCGCATAGTCTACGACCGGTCGGTTAAGGAGTGGTAGCATACATTTTTCGACAGCCTTTGCGATCGGCAGCCGCCGCGTACCGTAGCCTGCCACTGCAATAATCGCCTTGGTGCATTTCATCTACTCTCTCCCCTCCGAGAGGTGTGAGGTGATGATATCGTCAAAACTTCGGACAATCTGAACCGAAGCCGGTAGTTCATCTTGTCCGATAGATTGTGATCGTAATAATTCTCGCCCCTCTGGCCAGTACCATAGTCCTCGAGAACGCGGCGAAAGCAAGCCGACAAAGCTCACCGCCTTATCGTCGATCAACGCTACCGTGCTGGTACGCCACTCGCCATGATTTGCTATCCCATCAAATACATAGGTCTGCGTCGATACATCATACCTGTCCGATATATAAACCCCTTTATCTTTCGCATCTAAGATGATGTGCGGAACCTCAGCTAATCCTGCGGTGAGTAACTTCCATGTCTGCCACTCATCGCCACCATATGTCATGATGAAAAATGGTACGCTCGTATCATGTAAGTGTTGCAAAAACATCTCAGCACCCGGCTCATACACCGAGGCATTATCGGCTGTTAGCTCAAGAAACTTCGTGCGAATTCGTGCCAGTTCCTGGGCCGTTACCATTTCATTAAGCGCCGTTACCATATCAAATGATCCGCCACTTTGTGACACGATTTCGCCGATCTCGCTCAGAACTGTTGCATCTTTACCAATTGTCTCAGCGTAGGCTTGCTCAAGTTGCTTCTGCAAAAACGCACTATCGACAAGGCAGCGATCAAGGTCAACGATAAATGTTGATGGGTAAACTTCTGGGTTCATGCAAAATATATCCTCATTAATTGTCGGGCTACCGCATCAGAATTATGCCGAATAAAACTCCGAACACCCAGGAGTGGATCACTGGCCTGCGCGCCCTGCCAGGCTGTCGCCGACAGGATATCAGCCCCTTTTACATCGTAGTGTCGCGCTTTGATCGCCTCATGGTCAATCTCAACCGCATACTCGCCATCACGCGCATACTTGCTCATCAGTTCTTCTGACGGATGCTCTGTATTATAAAGGACGTAGTCCAAGAAATCATGTCCTGCCAGTCGTTCGATTTCATCGGCAAAATCATGTACCTTGAATCCGTCGGTTGGCCCAGGCTTTGTCACGAGATTGCACACATACACACGCTTAGCTGCCGTTTTGATCAATGCCTCGCCGATGCCAGGGACTACCAGCGCAGGTGCCAGGCTACCATAGAGGTTTCCTGGTGCAATCACCACGATATCAGCTTCAGCAATTGCCTTCAGTGCTTGCGGGTTAGCTGTCGCTTTCGGCTCGAGCCAAATCTTTGGCTTCTTCGCAATCTTCGCATGGGCAATCGTGTACTCACCTTTGACTGTTTTACCGTCTGCCCCTTCTGCGCACAATGCGACATTTGTGAGTGTTATTGGCTCGACCTGACCCGTGATATTTAGGACTTCCCCTGCCAGCTCCACTGCATCAGCAAAACTACCTGTCATCTTTTCGAGCGCTGTCAAAAATAGATTACCAAAGGCATGGCCTTTAAGCGTACTATCTTCAAAACGATAGTTAAAAAGATCCCGAACTCGCGGATTTTCGCTCAGCGCCACGAGGCATTGACGGATATCACCTGGCGGCAATACGCCATACTCATCACGAAGCTGACCCGTGCTACCACCATCATCCGCCATATTAACAAGTGCCGTGATGTCTTTAACGTAGTATTTGAGGTTACTCAGTAACGTAAAACTTCCGGTACCTCCACCGATCACAACGATTTTTGGTCCAGATTGTATGATTGGTTTCATATGTCCTCTCCTACTACCCTTATTATACCGCGCGTAATTTTTTGATTACTTTGCCATACCATGCGGCGCTTGGCCGAATTGTCCGCACTAGCGTCTTATAGTCTATCTCAACCAGCCCAAAGCGTGGCCATTTACCATAGGCCCACTCGAAATTATCAAGCAGGCTCCAATGCAAGTACCCTTCTACCTTCACCCCATTTTTCATAGCCTTATGGATAGCATCAATGGTGTGTGCAATCCACCAGCGGCGATAGCGATCATGTCGATCAGCTACACCATTTTCAGTAATAATGATCGGTTTACGATATTTTTTGTACAAACGCTCCAGCACAAACTGGATATCATCAGGCCGCATCTCCCATCCAAGATCATTCATATGAATATTCTCATTAATAACCCTGCCACCTATGTATCGATTGGAAAAATAATAATTGAGCCCCAACCAGTCCATACGTCGACGAATACGATTCAAGAACCAGTAGTCACTAATGTACTGCCACATCCGAATCATGAATTTGCTCTTGTACGATGTATCACCGAGGTAGTGATGAGCGCAGTTTTTACTAACACTAAATTTAAATCGACGACTCATTGCCTGGCCTCGGCGGGCCACGCGATTATGGGCAACTGCCAGATTACGGTATACCCATGCTCCAAGGATGTACTGGCCACGTTTGTGCGGCGGCCACTCACCTTCGTGCAACCATCCTTGAGCGACGTAGACTTCCGGCTCATTAAAGGTACAGATTAAGCGAATCAGTGGCTCATATTCAGTCAATACCTTTTCGGCATAGCGTTCAAAATACTTGATATTCCCGTGATGTTCAAACCCACCCTTCTCGGCAAACCAGACTGGCATCGACCAGTGAAATAACGTTACAACGGGTTCAATACCGCGTTTTTTGAGCGCCACTATATAGGTGCGATAGTGTTCAATCGCCTTTTCATCCCATTTTCCCTCTTCGGGCTCGATACGCGACCACTCGATACTAAAACGAAATGCGTTCATGTTCATCGACGAAAGCAACGCAAAATCCTCCTCGTACCGATGATAATGGTCTGTCGCTTTACCCGATACATAGTTACTTGGTCGTGTCGCTTCAGGGCGTATTTCTGCCCAATCAGGTAAATGTGTTTGCTTATACTGAGCTTGTTTTGCACGAGATTTAGCATTTTCAAGCTCTGAGATACTCCACTGATTGTGTGTACCTCCCTCAACTTGATGCGAACTCGTCGCAGCACCCCACAAAAATCGTTTCGGAAATGTGTATTTTTCAGCCATTGACTACCATTATACCCTGCCTGTCATCTGCTACAATAGGAGCGATGTACATGAGACTTCTGCGTATCGTATGGCGTATCTTGACCGCAGTATTCGTACTGACTGCGACCTATGTAACAACATTCTTGTTTGTCCCCTATCTCGATCATCGTCTTCCTATCGCGTGGGCCATCTTGATCAGCTATGGGACGCTCGCGTATGGTATGCTCCCGCTTGTCAGCCGCTTTTGGCATATTGTATTCCGTCCTCAGCACATCCCTCGCTACGTCGTTACATCTGACGGATGGGCAGCCGACCCTGTTAATATCGCCGTCATCGCGACAAGCAAACGCCAACTCATCAATGCCATGCAGCGAGCAGGCTGGTACGTGGCCGATCCCGCCTCATTTCGGAACATACTACGAGAAGCCTATGCCATTGTTATGAATAAAAACTACCTCACCGCACCATTTAGTGCCTTTTATCTGTTTGGACGCAAATTTGATATGGGGTTTCAACGACCTATCGACGGCAAATCATCGCCACGACATCGTCATCATGTCCGATTTTGGCAGCTGGTTGAAGAGCCAGAAATCGACACAAATAACCACTTCGAGTACTGGCTATCACGCCTCAATCACCTGCTTGGTCGGCGCCAAAAAGTCTGGATCGGCGCGGCAATTGAAGACATCCAGCCGCTAGGCATCCGCTGGCGCAACTTGCAAATCACACACCACAACTCTCATGAGCATACTAGAGAACGCGACTTTATTATCGATACACTACACGATGCTGGCGCTATCCGCTCAGTCCAAACAATCCGCGACGGCCAGCCATTTAAAATGCGCTCACAAAATGTCGGTACCAGCTTTATCGTCGATGGTAATATCAAGGTCGTCACCCTCAAAACAAAGGTATTCACTTCATAAGTCGAGGCTTATTTCTTCAGGCGTAATGTTGACGGCCACCACACGATTGAGCCTACGTCTTTAATCAGCGCCGGCACGAGCAGCGAGCGGACGATGATGGTATCGAGTAGCACGCCAAATGCCACGATAAACGCCAATTGGGCTAGGAACAATATTGGGATAACCGCCAGTGCTGCAAATGTCGCCGCCAGCACTACACCAGCACTCGTGATCACGCCACCCGTGACAACCAAACCTTTGATCACCCCTACTTGCGTACCATGGCGTAACGATTCTTCACGCACACGGGTCATTAGAAATATATTGTAATCAATCCCAAGCGCCACCAAGAACACAAATCCATAGAGTACCACCGATGGATCAGCTCCTGGGAATTTCCAGACATCATTAAACAACCACGCCGCAACTCCAAGAGCTGACCCAAATGATAATACCGTCGTAAACAACAGTAATAGTGGCGCGATAATCGATCGTAACAGCAGCATCAATATGATCGTAATCGCCAGAAGAACCACGGGGATAATCAATTTACGATCATGAATCGATGCGACATTTGTGTCGTACTGTACGGCAGTTGTACCGCCAACAATCGCCGAGCTATCCTCAGAACGAACCAGTGTACGCAACCGCTGAATGGTGTCTTTAGCCGCCTGTGAATCAGGTGAATCTTTGAGGGTTACCTGAAGCAATACCTCACCATCCGCTTGCTTGGCGACAGCATTGTTAAACGGATACGCACTATCAACGACGGAGTCAATACTTGGTATCTGGTCGCGAATCTGCTGGACAATAGCCGCTGCTGCATAGGGCCCATACTGCGATGAGAGGTCGATCTCTTGCTGGTCAAGCGCCGCGCTATTTTGATCGTATTTTTTCTGGACTTCTTTTTTTATATCGGCACGAATACGCGCTTCTTCTCGCCCGAGCGGCTTAGCTCCGCTTGGTGAATTATCTGCCGTAACAGACACGCTATCAACATCCCGATCAGTCTCAATCGATGCTGCCAGATTCTCATGCCCCAGCCATGACGCAACTATCAGGACAGGGCTACCCGATCCATCCGGAAAATGCTTACTGAGGAGCTCTTGTCCATCGCGTGCTTCTGACGCACCAACGATCAACTTACTCTGATCAACCCCGTCGGCTCGCAGGTGAAATAAACCCGTCGATGCCACGATCAATGCGGCCATTGTCACGATCCAAACAACTCGTCGACGCCGTGATACA
This sequence comes from uncultured Candidatus Saccharibacteria bacterium, assembly GCA_964552765.1. Classification (GTDB taxonomy): domain Bacteria; phylum Patescibacteriota; class Saccharimonadia; order Saccharimonadales; family Saccharimonadaceae; genus JAPUDQ01. The sequence continues at coordinate 11,012 of CAZKIA010000003.1, read as the reverse complement.
AACTCGCCTACATGGTGCCAGAATCCGCTACGCAGTTTCTGTGCGTGTACCTTGCGACTGGCTTCATCGGCTTTTGGTCGCGCCGGCCAAAAGCTTGTTCGACCGAGTGCATAGAGCACGACCGGCAAAAACGTCAGAGCCGATAGCATTGCAAACCCTACTCCAATAGAGCCAACGGGCCCAAGAGCTCGGTTTGATGCGAGGTCACTAAGTAGCAGACACATTAAACCAACGATCACCGTACTACCACTTGCAAGAATTGGCTCAAACGCACCTCGAAGTGCCGCTTGAGTCGCCATCCATGTCGATGACACACGATACAATTCCTCGCGATAGCGCGAGATATACAGCAGCGAATAATCCGTCGCCGCTCCGATCACAAGAATAAAGAGAATCCCCTGAACCTGTCCATTGAGTTGAATGATGTCGAGTTTGGCGAGATTCCACACCAATAAGATACTTGCCGTCAATGCAAACATACTCGTCATGAGCACGATAATCGGCAGCAGTATCGATCGATACACAACCATCAGTATCACAAACACCACCGCTAGTGCCGTCACGAGCAGTATGCCATCAATCCCGCCAAAGGCTTTCGTCAGGTCGCTAGCAAACCCTGCCGGGCCAGTGAGTTTATATGACACACTATCAATTCGTGGTTGGTTAAGTGTATTTTTTACCGAAGCGAGGACGCTAGCAATCTTCTTACTCGAGTCCACTTCGATCACAACCAACCCAGCCTTTGTATCCTCAGACGTAATAACAGGTGATATACTGCCAACAATTCCATCAATCTTCTGTACATTCGTCATTCGTTCATTGATAACAGTCGTCTCCTGCTCATCAATCACGCCATCACGTGGCGTAAATACCACGAGAAGCGGAATAGTTTTTTCTGAGCGGAATTTCTTCAGTTTTTCGTTGACCTTCGTCGCCTCGGCACTCTTCGGCAAAAATGTCGTCAGATCAATATCCGATACTTCACTAACACGCCCAAAGTACGGCCCGCCGATACCCGCCACGATAACCCACAACGCGATCAGCGTCGCCGGGATAGCGATGCGAAGCCATTTTGGCGGCGATGATAGATAGTGGGTAAACTTACTTTTTTTCACTGGATGTTATTATACCTTGATTTTCTCATTGTACCGCGTCTTCTCCAAAATGTTTTTGCAAACGCAAAATAATCGAGCGTTCATGCCGTCCAAATTTTTTACTTAACTTTTTAAGATCAGTGCCTTGCTGAAATAACTCTTTCAATTCTGTGTCGTCTTTGTCAGTCCATGGACGATAGGCATTGGGATGTTTTTCGCGCATAATTGCCAGTCGTTCTGCCCAGCTCGACGACTTTTTTTCTTTGTCGGTAGCTTTTTTCACTTCATTTTTGGCGCGCTTGATGGCTTGTTTGCGTAGGTGTTCAAACCGCGCATGATCATCGCAGGCTTTTTTGCGCAACCCCTCATCGATCCGCAGCGCATCCTCACTGATACGGAGCGCCATACGATTAATCCCCACCAAGCTCAGCCCATCAAGTGACCGCACTCGCGACAGCGCGACATAGCCCATGCCCTCTACAAACGCCCGCCGCAGATCAATCCTCGCGGCATCGAGTGTCATCCCTTGACTCTTATGTACCGTAATTGCATAGGCCAGTCGCAGTGGCACCTGACTCAAGCCCGCCCGTTTTTTATCACCGTCGCGTAGTTCCCATGTGTCGGGTTTCATGGTAACAGTACGGCCATTACGAAACTCAACAATCGGATAGTTCGTCAGCACATCAAAACTCGTCACAGTGCCAATGCTCCCGTTTACATACTTGCGCTCGGGACTGTTTTTTATCGCCATGACCAATGCGCCCTGTTTGAGTACCAGTTTTTCTTGGGCAAGGCACGATCGCTTAAGTGACGCCACGTAGTTCTCCGACCCTGTTGTGACAGCTTCATACACCTTTTCGTCACCCTCAAGCGCTCGCAGTCGCGATGTATTAATACGATCCACATCAACATTCACAGTGTGTAGTTCTGTCACGCGGTCATCATCTAGCTCGGCGTCAATCCGTGTTAATAGCGTCTCGGCATGCCCACGGCGAATATCGCCCTGGCGCAGTGCATTCAGTACGCTAAGCAGCACATCGTCATCATCTTGACGATGCTGTTCAGCCAAGTAGCAAATCACCGGATCAAGTGCTCCCCACACATCAGCACCAACCACAAACCCGCCCTGCCTGCCTTCACTGCGATTGATCGGTGGTAACTGGAAAAAGTCCCCGCACAGTATCACCTGCATACCACCAAATGGTCGCGGGTCTTGGCGCACCACGCGCGCAACTTTATCGACCATATCTAGCCGATAGTCGTGCATCATGCTGATCTCGTCGATCACCAACACATCGGTGAGTTCAATCGTATCGCGACGGCTTTTTAACAAAAAATCTTCAAAATCATCAGACAACTCGTCGTGCACCCCAATACCACTCCACGAATGAATCGTATTGCCACCAATATGCGTGGCAGCAAGCCCAGTTGTTGCCGTGACAGAAACGTGTTTTTTGGCAGATTTGGCAGCTCGAATAAACTGGTTGAGTACGTACGTCTTGCCCGACCCTGCCGGGCCTGTTAGTAGTACGCTATGCCCCTCCATCATTATCTCGAGTGCGAGCTGTTGATCCATTACTCCTATTGTAAAGTACTCCGCAGGTAAACTGCAGAGTACTTATTACTACAAGATATGAGATGCGATACTTTTTAGCGTTCGCAGGCGATACCGTCGCCATCGCGGTCAAGCTTGGCCTGATATGATGGGTCAGATTTTGCAATGTTAAACACGCCCGCGTTAAACGCTTCCGTACAGTTCACAAACTGACGACCCTTGGTAGGTTCACTAGTGGCACGGTCTTTGACATTTTGCAATGCACCGTTGCTCACCTGTCCATCGGTGCTATCGACAGGTACTTGCGTGTTGACATAGCCAAGGCCAAGACCGAACCATGCAACCGTAATAACACTCAGCAGAGCAAAAGCTGGACTCTTCTTAAACCCTTCTGGGTCACGAACATACATGATTATCATGATCGCTAGTGGGATCACTGGCAGGACAACGAGCCACAGCAAGTAGCCGACAACGATTCGCTTCGTGTTTGACCAGTTTTGGTATTTGTACTTTGTAAATGGTAGACGTGACAATAGGTAATCGGCTCCTCTGAGGAACATACCTTTTTGCTCACCCTTAGTTGTTACCGTATCTGTATTAGCAGCGCGGGCAGTTGACCGTCGTGATGACTGTGCCATTGAAATTACTCCTATTAATTGTAGCTAACGATAGCATATTTTCATTGTTTTGTGAAGAGAGATTACGTCGTTCGCTCCAACTACGGACTATCGATCATGTATCGGCCGTATCAGATGCATCTCATCGACCACATAGTCACCATCATGCTCCACCGTATAACGAATTTCCTGATCAGCACAAAAATAATCACCTGTTTCCGCGAGCTTGTACATTATTTGTGCTTTGGTGTACGAACCATTCTTGAGAGGTCGCCCGCGATACACCATCATCTCACGATCTTCGCCTGGCTTCATAAACCGATTCAATTGCATCGTCGTGCCGAATATGACAATTTTCTCGAGCATAATTTCAAATGCTGAATCATTTTTGATAACAATCCAAAGCTCTATCGTGTCGCCACTGACATGTGTCTCACACCGCCCAACACTGACTTCGGGTATAATCTTTTGCCCACTGTCGTCATGATACGGATCGTTCACAGGTGGCGGAACATCTTGAGGTGCATCGTCACCTGGCTGCGCATGATCGCTATCATCTGGCAATACACTTTCTTGCCAATCAACACGATCTGCCTTGTCGCCGTCTTCACGCGGTTTATCAGACGCCTGATACACCGGCTCGCCGGCTATCATCCTACCTAGTCCTTGCCAAAATCCCATACCTGCTCCTTTTTCGAATTACGTTTTACTTTATCTCCGCATTATCGAGACACGGAAAAAATATTTAATACGATATTGAGGATAAAGTATGCTATCACAATAATCGTCACGATACTCACCGATGTCTTTAGCCGCTGACCAGGCTGTGCCACAATATTGGCCGAGAACTGCCCGATACGCTCATCACTGTAGCGATCAGACGACCGCTCAACTTTCTGCCCAAGAAGCTCTACGAGATCCATCAGCTGCCGAAATGTTTCTGGCTTCGTGATGTCAGATAGTTGCATGGAGTAGATATAAAGCTCATTATCGATGATCTCAATATCTACAGCTTTTTGGGCATCGATAAATACCTGCATGACATTTGGTGGAAAAATATACAACACATCACGCTCATATTCTTTCGGAGCATACAGCGTGTAGTGTTTGTCAAAATCACCCTCGAGTGACAACTTCTGATCACGCGAAAACGTCTCGGGTAGGTTCGAAAATCCGAGCGGATTATTCTTTTTGCTATCGAGTACAATGTGCGGCAGTCTGCGCGTCAACTTAAATCGCGCATAACCGAGGTCATGAGTCCGGCGGCTCCTACCCGACCCTGTCTCATAGTGATAATGCCCGATCTCAACCCCATCTTTCGTGCGGATACACTCTGATAGTTGCTGGCTGTCTCCTACTTGAAAATACATGCCTGGATATGCAGGATTCGGTATGCTATACGTAAACTCAAGCCCATTTTGATCAGCAAAATGCTTCAGAAGTACCTTGCGACGAGCATCGCGATATATCACATACCAAATCATCGCCAATACTACAATTGCTACCATGATAGGCATGCTCCCAGCAATGAGTAGTTGCGTGAATGTTATCGAACGCCCTAGACCTATCGAGAATGACATAAAAGCAAGAACTCCGAATACCACAACAGATGCTATACTTGCCATTATCATATTTGATTTGCCCGCATAGAATTTTAATTCTTGCCACGTTACTTTTGGATTCGTTAACGGACTAAAATTAAATTGGTTCATGATGATGCGTGAATCCTCTCGTGCAGTACGTTAAACAAAAATCCCAACCCAACCGTGATAATAATATGACTCAACCCTGATATACCATTTATCATTTCACTTGGTTCGCGGCCCTGCACTTGCATGACACCGATCACCGTCATCATGACAATCATCATCGCCAAGCCGCCATTGTAATGCCAGAAGAAGAGGTTAAATCGTCGTGCCTTACTGATCTGCAGCGTCTTTTCGAGCGCCATCAGTACCAACATCATGATCATCCCGAGCACCAGGATATGAAAATGCAGCAATCTCAGATGCGTCTCACCCTCATACTTCATGATCTGATCGACATATATTCGCACCGCAAAGCCTGCACTTAGGCCGGCGATCATGTATATGAGGGCTGCTGTATATAGTTTTTTCATAGTCTTACTCCCCTATTATATCGTTACGTACGAAGCCATATCAATTGTCTGATCGGGCGGAAGCCTAAAATACTCTGGTGATGGCGCGGAAATACGATGGAGACCCACAAAGAGCTTGGCGCGCCAGCGGTTAAGCGCACCTTGTCGGGCCAGCATGATATCGCTATCGGAGATAAAATATGTTGCCGAATCAAGATCAATCGACATCTCTGGGACAGTATCGAGTAGTTGCGCTAATGCATGTGGTACATTTGGCACTTCGTTAAACCCAAACCCTAGCTCAACCTGCACTACACCGTCGCGCGGATTGCCAAGTTCATTTACTACTGCGCGCTTTTCGGCTGCAACATGCGGCACATCAGCAATATGCACTGTCACTACCACTACCGATTGGCTGAGTTCATGCAGTCGCTCTACTGTAGCGCGAAGTGCCAGTGGCGTGTAGCCTGGGTGGTGCGCCAGATATATGGCGGTGCTATTGGTACGCACCACGTCTTTACGATTGGCCAGTTGATTGATGTAGTCGAGCAATGGCCCTTCACGTCGGCGACGCTCGCGCGATACCAGTTCTTTGCCGCGCCCCCATGTCGTCATGACTACCAGCACCACTACCGCAATCGCTAGTGGTATCCAGGCTCCATGCAGAAACTTTGCCGAACACGCGATAACAAATGCCCCTTCAAGCCCTACCAATACCACGCCAAGCATATAAATAAGCATTTTTTTGCGCGGCCAGACATAGCGTGCTACTACCATTAGTAGTATGGTGCTGGCAAACAATGTGCCGCTTTCGGCCATACCAAAAGCATCGGCCAGGCGCGAACTCGAGCCAAAGGACACCACCAGCAATACCACCGCGAGGTACATCATCCAGTTCAGTCCTGCGATATATATTTGCCCTGAACTCTCCGAGGTATGCCGTATACGCAGTGGCGGTAGGTAGCCTAGTTGCATCGCCTGACGTGTGAGTGAAAATGATCCAGCAATAACCGACTGCGAGGCGATCAACGTCGCTGCTGTGGCGAGTACCACGACAACCAATTGCCCCCAATCGGGTATCAACCAAAAGTAAAGATTCGTCGTAATATCAGGGTGCTGCAGCAAAAAAGCTCCCTGCCCCAAATAGTTGAGGATAAGCGCTGGGTACACCAGCAAAAACCAACTTCGTACAATCGGCTTTCTGCCAAAATGCCCCATGTCGGCGTACAATGCTTCGGCACCGGTAATCGACAGTACCACCGCGCCTAATGCTACAAATGCACTGGCCGGATACTGCACGATAAAATCCAGCGCGGCTAGTGGCGACAATGCAGCTAGTACCGCGGGGTGTTGGCTAATTGCCCACGCGCCTGCTACGGCCGTAACAGCAAACCACAGCACCATCACCGGCCCAAACCATTGCCCGAGCCGTGCCGTCCCGCGCGATTGTATGACAAACAATACCGTGAGCACAATCAGCGAAATCGCCACTACCCAACTAGCAATTGATGGCAAGGCTACTTGCAGTCCCTCAACTGCCGACAGCACCGATATCGCTGGAGTGATAACGCTATCACCATAAAACAGCGCTACTCCTACTAACCCTACTAGCGCCCAGCGCTTGGCCTGGCGTTTACCACCATCATTCATGGCGCGTCGTATCAGCGCCACCAGCGCCATGATGCCGCCCTCGCCGTTGTTGCTGGCACGCATCATAAGCCCAATATATTTGATCGTTACGATAATCGTTACCGACCACAGTATCAGCGACACAATCCCGAGTATATTGACTGAATTCGTCGCAAAATGCCCCAGCCAAAATGCCGCCGGTATGGCATAGAGCGGACTTGTACCAATATCGCCAAATACAACACCTAGTGCCCCAATCGTTGGCGAGTGAGTTGATGCTTTTTGTTTGCTCATAATCTTACGACTATATTACTCTACTTCGGACAAATCTGCTCATGTTTTTGGAGGCTTCATCATATCTGGTAGTGGTGTATCAAATTTCACTTCGGACAAACCACCCACCGTATCCGTTTCGCTCAAGTGCGGATACTGCGCCCGATACGCCACCATCACATCGCCATATAGTGCATCGCCCATCGAAAAGCCCAATTGCTCAGCTGTAGACTGCACCAGCTCGCTTGTCTCTGCCTCAATCTCAATATAGGGGTGTAGCCATGGCCATTCATCAAGCACGATCTCGGCATCACCCAGTCGCCAGGTTTCACGGCGTGATTCCTGAAACGACCCGTGGTTCATATCAAATTGCTGCATGATCGCAATCATATCGTCAAAGCTACTCACGGTAACTTCGGTCTCTTTGGTGCCATCAATTGTCAACGCATCAGTCTGCTTGTAGCTCAATGTGGTGCGATCACCCTCGTCGCGCACACGTATCCAGCCATTTCGCGCTTTCATGGCAGGATTTTCAAATGTCATCCGCCGCATCTGACGCATCGGCTGCACGCACTCTGCCCCAAGTGCCGTCAACTTGGCCCGAATCTCATCGTGATCGACATTCAGAAACTTGGCTTCTATCTCGCTTTTCATGATTTTATTGTAGCTGATTTTTCTGCAAGCTCAGCATAGTTTTCTTTGAGCTGAGCAATGATTGTCTGGTAGCCATGCTTCTCAACGTACTGCCATGCTGCATCGTAGTCGGGCCATTTACTGCACTTTGCACGATCATTCTTGGTGCGTTGCGGTTCGTTTAGTACATCATCAAAGACGTACTGCAAGATAGCATGCACCGGAATATGTATCAGCACATTAAACGAATGCTCCTCGCCAAATAGCTTCTTCCAATGATCAGCATATGGCGTGTCGTACGCTGTCTGAGTATTGTCCGTCAATAATCGATGGATAATCTCGTGCGTCAGCACTTCGACAAATCGATCTGGCATATACGTAATGCCTATCACCATCGGGTCACTAAATGCAATAAACCACGGTGCGATACCAACATCGATGATATTTTGCCGAAACTCCAGGCCCATACCATCTGACATACCTCGGATTACCTTATCTTGATAAGGCTCCCACGCTTTTTTATAGGCAGAGACATACGTATCAACTTCATCTTTTGTTGCCAAATGCTCATCTTTTTTGGCCCATAGCTCATGCAAATGCACCGACGCTGCATCGTATAGTAGCCATGCATTTTTTATTCTAACTTCAGGATAGTTCATATTATAATCATCCTTTACTTTCATAATTTTCATTATCATTTTGTTTACTAGTTTTACCTAACGCTCCTTACTCGATACGTCTTGCAAAGTACTCCGCCGTCTCACGCATAATGATTTCGGCGGTTTTGGGGCCGATACCGTGAAGTTCCTGCAGTCGTTTGGCAAATTCTTTTTCAGTTTCACTTGCGTTGATCATCAGTAAGATTGATCCATCGTACATGGCTATTAACTGCGTGCTCATGGTATGGAGTGCTTTCGCCATCACGTGGTTGTAGCGGGTGTATTTGCCCTCGACGAGCAGCCACGCCAATGTGTGTTCGCGAGCATCCTTGAGAGCCCATGGCGTATCGTAGCCTCGTTCAACAAATAACTTCCATGTATTTACCGCCACGGTCGACTGTATCGGCTTGCCGAGCAAATACGCCAGCAAAAACCAGCGAAACAAATTATCCTCATTGTCCATCACATCGAGCCCGTAATCTTCGGGGTGATGCGTTGGCTTTGGCTTGGCGGCTCGTGCCACGCTATAGTACCTCGGCAACCCCTTCGGGCTCGACACGCGTTAGTGTTACTACTACTTCGTCGCCCTCGGTCACGCCAATTTCGCGCAGATACTCTTCGGGAATTATCACCGCCATACCTGCGTCGGTCTTGATAACCTTTTGTATAAACCTAACTGTCATGTATCTATCATAGCATTATCGTTAAGGTATGTGCTTATATCTACGGGGCGTAAAATAGTTCAAATATGCTGTCAGATTTATATACATTGATAACTCGATCTGGTGGGCCGGTAACAAGTAACTTCTTCACTTCACTGCGTTGATCATCTGTGAGGTTACTCAGTACTTTATCGAGATCATCATTACGATTCACCGTAATATAGTCGCTCCAATATCCAAACTCTTTTGGGCGCGGGATCAATAAAAGCTTGGCTTTGTATATATCATCGACGCCTGAGACAAATTGCCTATCTGCGGTATGGTCAGAATCTGCCGTTACAACAGATTGTATCGGCTCGACACCTAGCCAGTCACCTATCAACTTCACAAGTTGCTCTTCATTTATATAGTCATACTGTACAGAAACAAAAAAATGCTCTTTGTCGTCTGCATTCGACACGCGAAACAATAATAAGAATAGATCAGGTGTCACTGTTTTATACGCAATCGGTGTGATGTGCTCAGTAGCACCTGGCAAATAGGGCTCTACGAGCTTGGCAATATGGTCTGTGTTAAATATTTCGAAATTACTCATTATTCCTCAAAATCTATCTTATCATATTTATTAAAATAATGGACATATTGATTTATTTGTGATATAATAACAGAGATACACTTCCATGTATTGTCCCTTCTAGCACGAGGAGGTGGTATGAGTGGCAACGAAGTTGCGAGAGCAATGTCGTGTCTCATACCCGGGTCGCCAGACAGCGACCCTCAATGTCATCATCCCCAACCTGACGGCCGCCAACCACGGCGACAAGGGCATGCAAGCGTTCATCGCCAACCAGTACTTTCGGGCATTGGGCTATGCCCCGCCGACCGGCTGGGAATGGCGTCGCTTCAGCATCACGCCACTCGGCACGCCGGGGCGCCCGCCCCGTCACAGTCGGGTCGCGCCAGCCACTCGCCCATCTACGGGCCAGTGTTGTGCGGATGACAACTGCAAGTCATGCGACATCGGCGCTCACGAGCGCTGTCGCGACTGCACCATCAGCAGGTAATCACCTGCTGATCCACTCCAGGGGCGTACTCTCATTTACCCGAGAGTACGCCCCGTTACTATTTGTAGCCATCAGGCATCGACTATCTCGCCATCGTCATCAGTAAGTGGACTATAAAATTCCTCGTAACTCTGCACAACTTCTGGTATTTGTTTGCCCGCCTCGGTCAACTTCATACGAAACTCCGCCACGTCGTAACGGTACCACTCTTCATTTGTCATAAAATACGGAGTGTTGATTCTCATATCTTCATCTACGTGGATTTTCTGTGCTTGATAAAAATTCTTGCATATAGCTGCTCATAATTCTTTGTGCCAACTTTGTAATATGTTTTGCCATCTGGTATCTGCTTCAACTCCAGCGTTACTCCATCATTCAATTTTGATACAGTGCTTTCAATACCGGTTTTACTAACCTGAATTTGACTAGGATATATTTTGTTGGCGAAGTTAAACCACGTTTTAGATATTCCCAGTATCTCAAATTGCTCGGGACTATACTTGTCTAAAAAACTAATCGGTACACCCATTACACCGTCGTAATCATCAGGAATTGCATTGGTAAATGGTACCTCAATGGCATCGTAATTATCATAACGATCATACTCAGTCTTGCCTGCCAGTTTCTTGTTGTACTTCAAGTTATCTCTCATCGTCATGAGTTTTAACGGCTGATGACGTCGCCCATGGTCAAGATTCGTAAACCAGCGAACACCTTTGACGCGAATA
>CAZKIA010000002.1:0-50974 GCA_964552765.1 uncultured Candidatus Saccharibacteria bacterium | reverse complement strand
GGTTTAGACTTTTTCTTGGAAATAGGTTCGAGCTTTGGAGTATAATCGAGCCACGAAAAGACGAGTCTATTTGGGCTCGTTTTTTCGTTGTACCGAAGTGAAGGATCCGAACGGAAAAAATAACCAAATTTTCGTCATATTACCATCGTGTTTACGATATAATTTCCACAGAATTTGTGTAGAGGTAGAGGTAGAGGTAGAGGTAGAGGTAGAGGATTACTCGTTTATATCAAAGCCAAGCAAGCCATCATCTACCGACCCAGCACTAACAAAATCATCAACGTCGGCTCCGTCGCCTCAACCGAACAAGCAGCAGATGCGGTCAAAGCTGATCACTAGTCGCACGCAACAGGATGTCTACCTAGTCTGATAGGCAGTTGCTGCGGGTGCAGTAAAAGAGTAAAAGCAATCCGATCACTCCGGCAAGGATCGATGCGGTGAAAATACCCAGTATCGAGGCAGATTGTAGTGCGTAGGACTGCGGGTAGGACAGGCCGGCGATGAGGATCGAGATAGTGAATCCTATGCCCGATATAAACCCAACGCTTGTTAACTGACCCCAGCTGATTGTGGATGGCTTTTGCGCGATACCGAGCGTATGCCCAAGCCAACTTGCCAGCACAATACCGAAAGGTTTGCCGAGTAATAGCCCAAGCACCACACCGAAAAATACCGCCATGCTGCTATCATCTTTCAGTGATATCTCGGAGAAGGTTATGCCAGCATTTGCCAGTACAAATATTGGCACGACGATATAAGCCGTGAAAGGCACGAGGATTTTTTCGATTGTTTCGGCAGCCGATGGTTTGTTCACTGCGTTATGTCTCTGAGCGGCGAGTGGTATCATAAATGCCACCACGACACCTGCTAGTGTGCCTGATACACCGGCCAGTAGCAGATAGTACCACAGCATCAGGCCGAGCGGGAAAAACGCAATCGGCCACCAGCGCCAGTGTTTTACTGCGAATAATCCAAGAGCTAGTACTGCCGCAATGAGGAGTGCCATGGTGTCAGTCGGCGCATTGTAAAACAGCGTGATGATGAGGATCGCCCCGATGTCATCGACGATAGCGAGCGTTAGTAAAAATACACGCAAGCTTCGTGGTACTCGATGTCCGAGCAAACCTATGACGCCAAGTGCTATCGCAATGTCCGTCGCAACGGGAATCGCCCAGCCGCTGCCTGCTGGAGCGGATGGATTGATCATCCAAAATATCACGGCAGGCACTACCATGCCACCAACTGCGGCAATCATCGGAAACGATGCCTTGCGCCAGGTACGTAATTCGCCCTGCACAGTCTCGCGCTTTACTTCGAGCGCGATGACGAGGAAAAATAGCGCCATCAACCCTTCGTTTATCCAGTGCCGTATATCGAGCTGTATAATCCCAAGTGAAAACTGCATCCGCAATAATTCAAAATACCCCGTTGCCCAGCTACTATTTGCCAGTACCAGCGCCACAGCTGCAGCCACAAGCAGCACCAGACTACTACGTCGTTCTTGCTGCAAAATGAAGTTAACTACCATATGTATGGGTGACTTTTCGCGTGTTTGTGTGGGGTTTTGCATTATGATTCATTGTAACATTTGAGGGTTGGCGACCTTAATCATTGTGAGAAACTTAACCATGCATCCTTATTCGTCTTAGCGAAACAGAGGCGAGGCATGCTACAATTATTGCAATATGATGTTTCAAAATATACTTAACAAGTATCGAAAATACTCATTTTCTGAACGTGATAAAGGGGATCGGTTTGAAAGACTAATCCAGGCTTACCTATACACGGATCCGAAATATTCTCATCTTAATAAAATCTGGTTATGGAGTGAATTCCCGTATCGTGGTGAGTTTGGCGGTCAAGATATTGGTATTGATTTGGTTGCGCAGACAACAGAAGGTGACTACTGGGCGATTCAATGTAAGGCATATCGAGAAGAGGCGCGAATTACCAAAGCAGAGGTTGATACATTTCTTTCTACCTCGGGACGTAGTTTTGCTGCAGAACATGGAGAACGAAAGAATTTTTCGCATAGGATTTGGGTATCAACTACAAACAACTGGTCAACAAAAGCAAACGAAACTCTACAAAATCAGAGCCCACCAGTCACTCGTATAAACCTAGTTGATCTTCAGGAATCACCTGTTGAATGGGACAAAATAGATAGTGGGATATTTGGCGAACAAGCACGCAAATCAAAGAAAAGTCCAAGGCATCACCAAAAAATGGCCATTGAAAAAACAATCGACTATTTTTCTGCTGGCAATGACCGCAGTAAGCTTATCATGGCGTGTGGTACAGGCAAGACATTCACTAGTCTTCGTATAGCTGAGGAGCAAGTTGGTAGTGAAGGTACGGTATTGTTTCTTGTTCCGTCGATAGCATTATTGGGTCAGACGTTGCGTGAATGGACTGCTGATGCACGAGAAAATATAAACGCTATTGCAATATGTTCGGATAGGGAAATTACAAAGGAAAAAAGAAAAAATGAAGATGCTGAAACATTTAGTGTAGTTGATCTTGCTGTCCCGGCATCTACCAACGTACAGGATATTTTGCGCCAGTTTGAGTACTTTGAACTAACGCATAAAAAGGGCATGACCGTCGTCTTTTCGACCTATCAGTCAATTGATGTCATATCAAAGACCCAAAAGAGGTTAGAAAGCATCGGTAGCAAATATGCAGAATTCGATTTGATAATATGCGATGAAGCACACCGCACAACTGGAGTTACTTTAGCAGATAACGACGAGTCATCATTTGTTAAGGTTCATGACAATGATTTCCTGCGCAGCAAAAAACGTCTCTATATGACCGCAACACCAAGGCTCTATGGTGAAGACTCCAAACGTAAAGCCAAAGACGCAAATGCGGTAATCTGCTCGATGGACGATGAGACACTTTATGGAAAAGAAGTCTATCGTATAGGTTTTGGTATGGCAGTAGAACAGGGACTGTTAAGCGACTATAAAGTAATGGTTCTTACGTTATCTGAAACAGATGTTACACCAGAAGTACAAAGAGCCCTTGCAAATACCGAACAAGAGATTGTAAACATGGACGATGTTTCAAAACTTATTGGCACTATCAATGCAATGAGTAAACAAATTCTGGATGATATAGGTAGTTTAACAGTTAATGACCCTGTGCCAATGCGTCGCGCTGTGGCGTTTGTACCGAGTATCAAAGTATCACGTAAAATTACAAATACATTTAACGAAATTGCTGATACGTATTATGACTCAGTGCCTGAAAAAAAGCATGACACCCTTGTAAAGCTTAGAGCACAACATATCGATGGCAGTATGTCCGCGACAGAACGCGATACGCTCATGAGCTGGCTCAAAGAAGAACCGAGCGAATTAAATGAAGCACGAGTACTTACAAACGTGCGATGCCTCAGCGAGGGTGTTGATGTACCGTCGCTCGATGCTGTTATGTTTCTTTCGGCCCGTAATTCACAAGTTGATGTGGTACAGTCTGTGGGTCGTGTTATGCGTAAAAGCCCGGGTAAAAAGTATGGCTACATAATTATTCCAATCGTTATTCCTTCCGATGTTAAGCCAGAGGATGCTCTCAACGATAACGAACGGTATAAGGTAGTATGGACTGTGCTCAATGCACTTCGTGCACACGATGACCGCTTCAATGCAACAATCAACAAGATCGAACTCAACAAGAAAAGACCCGACCAAATTTTGGTAGGACGGATAGACCCAGATGGTGACGGAAATGTGTTTAATGACTCAGAAGAAGCAAAGTCATCCCTCACGAAATTTCAGCAAACAGGCTTTCATTTTGGCGAACTTCAGACAGCTATTTATGCCAAGATGGTACAAAAAGTTGGTGAGCGTGAATATTGGGAAAACTGGGCAAAAGACATCGCCGACATCGCCGACCGTCATATCAAACGCATTACAAAAATTGTTGACGAAGACGACGAAGCGCACATGGCCTTTCGTGAGTTTGTGCGAGGTCTCCGTAAGAATTTGAACCCCTCTATCACAGAAGCAGATGCTATCCAGATGTTATCGCAACATATCATCACTAAGCCAGTCTTTGAGGCGTTGTTTGAAAAGTATTCATTTGCCAATAGCAACCCCATATCACAAGCCATGCAAAAAGCCCTCGATGCTATAGAACACAAAGCAGTGAGCGAAGAGGAACTGGAAGTTATGGAGGGCTTTTATCGCTCTGTACGTCGTCGCGCAGAAGGTGTCGACAATGCCGAAGGTAAACAGCGCATCATCGTCGAGCTATATGACAAGTTCTTTAAAATTGGTTTTCCAAAACTTGTGGAGCAATGGGGCATCGTCTACACGCCCGTCGAAGTCGTGGATTTCATCATTCATTCTGTGAGTGATGTATTGCAAAAAGAATTTGGCCGCAGCCTCAGCGACGAAGGCGTCAACATCATCGATCCATTTACAGGTACCGGCACCTTCATCACACGTCTATTACAAAGTGGCCTCATTCGCAAAGAAGACCTCGAACGTAAATACAATCACGAGATATTTGCCAATGAATTCTTATTGCTTGCCTACTACATCGGCGCCGTAAATATCGAAAATGTATACCACGATATTATGGGTGGTGATACGTATGATGAGTTCCCGGGGATTGTGCTGACCGACACATTCCAGCTATACGAAGATAATGACAACGAAAAGCTCTTTAGCGATGCACTCGCCGAAAACTCAGAACGCCTCCAGCGCCAAAAGCAAAAGCCACTACGTGTAATTATTGGTAATCCACCGTATTCTGTAGGTCAAAAATCTGCAAATGATAATGCACAAAACCTCGACTATCCAAAACTTGATGGACGTATCTCCAAAACCTACGCTGCTCTCACCAATGCAACAAATAAGAACTCCCTGTACGATTCGTATATAAAAGCATTTCGCTGGGCGTCTGATCGGCTCGGAAAAGAGGGTGGAGTTATAGGGTATGTCAGCAATGGTTCATGGATAGATGGCAATGATTAGCTTTACGAGGCTGAGCTTGAAGAAGAAATTACTTGTGCTCGGTATGCCGTTACTTGCATTTTTGATCCTGGTGCCGCTTGTTACCTATGTATTACTCTGGCGAGATATTTCAGATCCTGAACGTCTCATGAACCGTAACAACACAGGGATTGAACTACTCGATAGTAATGGGAAGGTGTTTTATTCTTCAGGTACGAGTAAACCCCTCAAGCGACTACAATTGAGCGAAATGTCCACCTCAGTTAAGGACGCTGTTATCTCCAGTGAAGACAAAGACTTCTATAAACATTCGGGCGTGTCACTTAAAGGACTTGTAGCAGCACTATACGCTAACTTTTCTCGTCGTGATGCCACAGCATACGGGGGCTCCACGATTACTCAGCAATTAGTCAAAAATACCTTACTGACCAGTAACAAGAATTTCCTACGTAAGTATCAAGAAGTTGTCATGGCAGTAGCAGTTGATCGTCAATATAGCAAAGATCAGATACTCGATATGTATCTTAACTCGGTTTATTTTGGCGAAGGGGCATTTGGGATTGATGAAGCAGCGCATACGTATTTTAATACTTCGGCACATGATCTCACGCTTGCTCAATCAACAATGCTGATCGGACTACTGCCAGCGCCAAGTGCCTATTCACCGATATCAGGTGATGCAGCTAAGGCAAAGAAGCAGCAAGAACGGGTACTTCGTCGACTGGTCGAAGACGGCAAAATTACCGAAGCACAAAAAGCCGCAGCTCTCAGTGAGCCGCTGAGTTATGCGGCCGTAAAGTCTGATGAGCCCACTAAGGCACCGCATTTTGTGGAGATGGTGGTTGCAGAACTTGAGAAAAAATACGGCGACGAAGCGGTGAAGCGTTCGGGTTATCGAGTCAAGACAACGCTTAATTTGGCGTGGCAAGAGACAGCCGAGGAAAATGTAAAAAACCAGACAGCGATTAATGCACGGAGTGGCGGACGCAATGCTGCGCTTGTTGCGATTGATCCAAAAAATGGCGAGGTACGCGCCCTTGTGGGTAGTGCTGATTATAGTAATGAGGTATGGGGCAAATTTAATGTTGCGATTAATCCCCGTCAACCAGGTTCAAGTTTTAAGCCAATCTATTTTGCAGAAGCACTTAATAAACGACTCATTACTCCAGGAGAAATAATACGCGATGAGGCAACTGATTTTGGTGGCTATACTCCCCATAACTTTGATTATCGCTATCGCGGTGATATCAGTGTTCGCAATGCTCTCTCGCAGTCGCTTAATATCCCTGCTGTCAAAGTAATGGAAAAACTTGGTGTTTCTGAGGCTGTTGATACAGCACAGAGAATGGGTATCACGACCGTGAGTCACGACAAGGACTACGGGCTTAGTCTGGCGCTCGGCGCCGCCGAGGCAACACCACTTGCCATGACGAGTGCCTATGCGGCCTTTGCAAATGGCGGGAGACAATACCAGCCAACGACTATCCAGGAGATCGATAACAAATATGGCGAGACGATCTATCGCCATAATCCGACCGCTACGCGCGTTCAGTCAGAGCAAGCATCGTATCTGATTTCCAATATGCTATCAGATAATACGGCGCGAGCGCCAACGTTTGGCAGTAGCCTTACGATTAGTGGGCGCGCCGTAGCAGTCAAAACTGGTAGCACCGATAATAATCATGATGCCTGGACAATTGGTTACACGCCGCAGATTGCTGTCGGTGTGTGGGTTGGCAACAATGAAAATCAGGCGATGAGTTCTGGCGGATCAGCAATGGCGGGGCCGATTTGGCGTAAATCCTTGACATCATTCCTTGACGGCATGGCAAAAGAAGAGTTCATGCGACCATCTGGCATCGTTGAAGTATCAATCTGTCGGAGCAATGGCTACCGTGCGACCGGAAGCGCTGGCAATACCTATACCGAAGTGTTTATGAGTGGTACCGTACCGACAAAGAGCTGTGGCTCAACTGATACGCCTACATCATCAACACCAGTTGAGACACGTGAAGAGCAGCCTGCAGCATCGAATGATGATGACAATGACGGCGTGAAAAACGATAAAGACCTTTGTCCGAATACGCCGGCTGGCACCATCGTGACGTCAAATGGATGTCCGAAGCCTACCGCCAACGAAACTCTTGATGATGACAATGACGGAGTAAGCAATGCCGTTGATCAGTGTCCTAATACTCCTCTTATCAATAATAAAACGGTCGATGTAACCGGCTGTTACGTCGTCACCAATGAGCCTACGCTGCCGCCGCCAAGCAATTAGGTGCGCCGTAAAAATCTACTTGTAATACTAGTTATACTTGTATAACATAGATATCATGTCTCTTCACAACAAACATATCGAACTTGCCGGCACGGTGACCCTTGGCCCAAAAGGTCAGGTAGTTATCCCGGTTGATATTCGCGAGCGTATGTCGATAGTACCCGGTGATAAGTTGGTTGCACTCTATATCCCTGAAAAAAATGCCATTGGTTTTGTCAGCGAGGCATCAATGCGATCAGTGATAGAGCAGATGGGTAGAAACGTCGAGGCGCTTAAAGGTATCATACAGAAAGGTAACTAATGTCACTTCATCACATCACAACTCGTGAGAAAATCATTGTCATGCTTGCCGTCATGAGCGGCTTGTTGCTAGTGGCGCTCGACCAAACCATCATCGCCACCGCACTTGGTGCGATCGTTAATGATTTTGATAGTTTTAGCAGCCTGGGATTTGTCGTAACAGCATATATGTTGACCAGTACCGTGACAGTACCAATTGCAGGCAAGTTATCCGATATGTATGGTCGGCGTATTGTTTTACTCGTCGGTGTAGTGCTCTTTACGATTGCCTCAATGCTGAGTGGTATATCACACAATATCGAGCAACTGATCGCGTTTCGTGCCCTACAAGGAATTGGTGGCGGTATTATTATGGCAAATGCCTTTACGATTGTCGGTGATCTCTTTTCACCCCGTGAGCGCGGCAAATGGCAGGGGCTGATTGGAGCAGTCTTCGGGATGAGCTCTGTCATTGGCCCACTACTGGGCGGCTGGTTGACTGATCATCAGTCACTGTTTGGTCTCACGACGGATTGGCGCTGGACATTCTTTATTAACGTGCCAGTGGGTATCATTGCTGGATTTGCGATTGCAAAGTATTGTCCAACATTTAAGCACGAGACGAAACATCGTCCGGATTATCTTGGAGCAGCATTTATCACGCTAGCCTTGTCGGCACTTGTGTTGGCGGTCGATAATACGCAGGCGATTTTCCAGGCGGTTATTAACCAAGGTATTAGCTTAAAAGTAATTCAGTGGGTATTATGGACAATCGCCGTCATATCAGCGGCAGCCTTTATCGCCGTCGAGCGACGCGCCCAGTCACCGATATTACCGCTACGATTTTTCCGTCACCGGACGTATGCGCTTATGACGAGTGTGACACTCCTGTTTGGTGCCGCCTTCTTAGGAGCAATCCTCTACCTGACGCAGTTTAACCAGCAGGTATTTGGGGCAACAGCATCACAAGCTGGGCTGATGTTGTTACCGATGGTGGGCGGCATGATGGTGTCTTCTATTGCCGCAGGGCAGTTGGTGTCACGACTTGGCAAATACAAAGTATTTATCCTGACGGGATTTTCGATTGCGGCACTCAGTATTCTTGCCCTTATGACACTAGAGCCGACATCTCCGTATTGGCATGAAGCGATTATCATGGCCTGTGCAGGCTTTGGTCTCGGTATGGCCATGCCGGTACTTAACGTGGCAGTTCAAAATGAGTTTGAACAAAAAGACCTGGGTGCGGCGACGGCAAGCGTGCAGCTGTTTCGTGGTCTTGGATCAACGATTGGTACAGCGGTGCTTAGTGGCGTACTCACAACAGGCATTGCTGCGTCACTCGGTAATCCCAATAATATAGCCTACATTCATGCTCTTAAGTCATCACCTCAGGCATCGATGATGCTTGAAGGGGATATTACGGCCGATACACTTTTGCAGATAAATGCCCAAAAGCAAGCCATCTATGATGGTATGCATAAAGCCGTTCATGCGAGCCCATTGCCAGAGGGTGCAAAGCAGACTCAAGTTGAAAAATTTACGGCGATGCAAAATGACTTTAGTACAAAACTTATCAATGCATTTACCGCATCATTGCACCATGTTTTTATGATATCTTCCGTTCTTATGATACTGGCACTCGTGATTGTTAGCTTTGTTCGCGAGAAGCCGCTTCGTACCAGCGTCAAAGCGATGCCGTCTGAATAATAGTGTATTTTTTACCCTATGCGACACTATATGTAGCGGTATATAGTAAAGACATTAACAATTAACACGCAGTATGTCATGGAAGTACGTGAGATTCGTACACTGTGCCGCAACGGTAATGTAGCCTCGATGAGGCTGATAAGTCCGATAATGATATAGCACGCGTTATTCCCGAGCAGGAAAAATGATGCAGTTTTTGCACCCCCTTTTCGTCTCGGAAGAGGGGTATTTTTTTGACGACGGTAGAGCATATTTCGACAAGGCGTTATCAAGACTACGAGTCGTATGAGCGCTTTGAGTTTGATCGATTTACCCTCGATGAGAAGACAAGAGTGTCGGAGCAAATCAACGGTGTCATGGAGAATTCATTTGACTACCGCTATGGCGCGGATGGTGAGCTATATTTTCAAGGCGAGTCATTGCCTCGCGTATTTGAGCGCGGTATTACGCAGGCCGAACGTGTCGTGCACGAGCATCCCGCATTCACGATTGAATTACTTCGACGACATATTGAATACAAGCAGTATCAGTCGCAACGTCGAGTTGGTCAGCAAGATGGTGATAATGACCCGTATATTTTGTTGCATATTTCGATGATGCCCGAGGCTGTCAATCACGGCGTTGACCTTGGGGCCTATGACAGAAAGCGTCAAAAGATCATGATACGTGCAACCGAACCGATTGAAGGGGGCGTACGGACGACGTCGGCTTCACTTGATGGTGGTAATCGTACGGGCGTGCAATCCATGGCCGATGTCTGCGAGGGAGTAGATATACCTGATGAGGCAACTCCTGAGGATATCATGGCAGAAGATTTTTGGATTCGGCAAAGCCATTTGAAAGGTGATAGCCCCATTGCGTTTTTCAGGAAGCGCTACGATGCGGCGCTGGCACTTCAGTATGGTGGTGATTGGTACGCGGGGCGACAGGATTCACCAATTATTGGTACCTTGCAACTTATCGAGCAGTATCCAAAACATGCACAACGCTACGTACGGGCGGTGTATGCGCTCAAGCAGCAGTACGGCGATAGCTATGAAATACGTGATGAATACAGAACACTCAACTATGATTTTGTGAAATTGATGGAACGACTTGGGCGCGAGCCTGACTATGAGGGTAGTGCCGTCATGGCTGGTGGAGATGCACGCGCGAATGGAGAGATGGTCGCAGAATCTGATTGTCCGACGGGTAATAATCTTACTGCCCAAGCGTCAATAAGCACCGAACAGATGCTTGCGATTCAGGGTATTGGACTGAACAGTAAGGGCGAGTACATTGATACATGTATGAAATGCCCTCACTGTAAGACGCTGAATGTCAAAATAACGGTTGATAATCACAACCTATACTATACCTGCTATGGAAGTGGTGGGTGTGGGCGTTCAACCTTGCCAACTCGTTCAAGTCCTTCTCATCAGTCTAAAGTGACTGTAGATACTGTTGATCGCAAGAGGTATCGCATGGCAGAGAATGAGCGAAAAGACGATATGATCAAGCAACAATTTGGAGAGCACGCCATTATCAAACGCGAGATAGCCATTGGCGGTATGATACGAACGGTTATTGATAAACGTACAAATGAAGTCTACGCACGACTTTAAGAATTAAGGGCTTTTTTGCCAATAGTGATGATATGTTTTTCACGATAGCGTTCAAATGATTGTGGATTAAAACCATGCTGTTTGATATAGGCACTGATACGCTCTGATCCAAGAAAATGAGGAAGCATCACGTAACTTGCGCCACGGCGATAGAGCTCGGCTGCTTCATCGTAATTGTTGGCGTGACAGATAAATGTTGTACGTGGTTCAAACCGGTTAATGTAGCCAAGAAGGGCCTTGTTGGATTCAAAAACAGTGATCATACTTACGGCTAATTTTGCTTTGCCTGCATTGATTTCTTCGAGAAATTCTTCGTCGGTTGCGTCCCCGTAGGCATGACGAATACCCTGCTCCTCAAGGTGCTCAATAACATCAGGGTCATAATCTACAATGAGGTAGCGCTGATGCATGTCGCGAAATGTACGCATGAATTCATGGCCGCCTTTATGATAGCCAAACAGGATGATGGGGTAGAGAGCATGTTTTTGCTTGCGTTCTTTGATAGTTTTTCGCTCAAAAAACTTGAGATATTTTTCGAGCCGACGATATAGTTGATCATCATATTTCATATAATAGGATGAGATCGCAATGGTAATAAGTGCAACCAGGGTAATAACTGATACAGCCGTATCATTAACCAGTCCGCTCGTATGAGCCACGATGACAAAAATAATCGAGAATTCACTAATCTGCGATAAATGCACGGCAGCTTTAAAACTTGTTAGTTTCGTATAGCCCTGAGCTCCAACTACTGTCAGAACAAACAACGGTTTTCCGATCATAACAATGAGTGCCAGTAAGAATGCTGGTACAAGATTGTTTATTATCGATCCAAAGCTGAATGTTGCACCAAGTGATACAAAGAATAAAACAATAAAGAAGTCCCGAAGCGGCTTAAGTTTTGCCGCCATTTCTGTGGCATAGGGGAGTCCAGCAAGGGCAACTCCTGCGAATAAGGCCCCAACTTCATGAGAAAAGCCAACATAATGGAATAGACTTGCGATGAGTAGTCCCCAGGCAATTGAGAATAGAAATAGCAGCTCTTGTGTTTTGGCAAATTGTCGGCCAAGCTGTGGCATGACAAATCGTGAGGCAGCGAATAATAGTACGCCCATCGCGATACCCTTTACTATGAGTATAGATATTGATTCGATAGTGACACCACCTGATCCGGCTGCTGCGACACCGACAAGCGCGATGGTGGCGACAAGATCTTCAACCAGTAATATACCGACAGCAATTTGACCGTAGAGTCGAGTTGCTTCACGCTTATCGGATAATGCTTTTAGTACGATAATAGTACTACTAAAGAGGAGCGCTACCCCAAGGACAATACTTGTTTGATTATCATACCCAAGTAGCAGTGCGATAGCATGACCAGTTGATCCCACGAGCAAGATGACGGTTATCGTGGTGAGAAGTGCGACCTTACCGAGGCTTTTGATGACACTCGCATTCATTCCGAGGCCAATAATAAAAAGCAACAAGGTGATGCCAATCTTACTCAATGATTGAAAAGTATTCTCTGCATCGGCACTGATAAGGCCAAAGACGCTTGGTCCAACAACAATACCGGTTATGATATAGCCAATAATCAGTGGCTGTCTCAGAAACTTCATAATAATTGCAATCAAGGCACCGATACCTAGAACGATGCTTAGCTGGGTGAATATTGAAGTGTCCATTGTTTTTGCTTTTTGGTTTGTTACTAGCTCTTAGTATGACACGAGGGCGGCTTAGTTGACAAATGCATGAGATAACAGCTGGCCGAGCATGATGACGAAGTCGATAATGATGTTTTATCATAAGCAGTTTACGGTATAATGATGAACAATGATTACATATTATTATAAAAGCTCGCGCTCTGCGAAGTTGACGGTTCTTGATCAGTACAAGCCTGGAGCCTGGATCAATGTTGAGTCGCCCACATCGGCAGATATCGAGCGCCTTGCTCATCAATACAAACTTGATATTGGTCGCATGATGGATGTGATGGATATTGATGAGATCCCTCGACTAGAATTTATTGATGATGCAACATATCTGTATGTGCGCTATGCATTTGAGAACGAGTCTGGCAGTATCGTATCAGCGCCGCTATTATGTATCGTTAAACCTAATTTATTAGTGACAATATCGCATGATAAGTTCGTCGTCTTACAGAATTTTTTGTCAGAGAAGGTGCAATTTTCATCTAGTCAGCCGGTTGAATTGATGCTGGCAGTGATTGATCAGGTAATTGATCGCTATGAGATGCATATCAACAATATGTCAAAGCGCATTAAAACGTTTCGTACGAAATTTACTAATCGTGATATTGATAATAGAGACTTCGTTGATTTCGTTGAAGTAGAAGATGGTTTGAATATTTTCCTATCGGCCCTGCAGCCGACCACCGCAATCCTAAACCGGTTATTATTAGGGCGACACATCGAAGTAACACCAGGCCGTCGAGCTATTATGAAAGATTTGTTACTTAACACGCAGCAGTTGATTGAAGAGTGTCAAGGTAGTATCAAAAGTATTACGACGATACGCAATGTTTATACGACGATTGCGAGCAACAACCTCAACCGTACGATGAAGATACTGACGGTCGCGACATTGCTCATTGCGATACCCAACGCGTTCTTTGGTATGTATGGTATGAATGTAAAACTACCGTTCCAACAAGAGATATGGGCGTATGGTTTTGTGATCACTATGACGATTTTAGCAACAGTTACCGTTGTTGTTCTTGCGCGCCTCAGAAAAGTTTTCTAGAGTAGGCGCCTCTCCCGTATTTCACGAATATATTGACAATACTCATCGTATACGAGTATGATAGCTGTTATGCTTTTTGCAAATAGGTGTGGGAAAAAATAAAAAGGAACAATGATGAAAATAATTGAGGTTGTCAAACGACCATCACGTGCTGTGCGCGTGCCAGTAGATATTATTCGTGCTGAGTGGCAGCAGTTTATTGTGCAGTAGCACGAACCGGTGGTGTACCGCCGCCAGCGCGGATTGATTCATCAAGGGCGTCACGGAGCTTGTTGCCATCGCCACTCATTGCATTGTCAACGATTTCCGAGGAAAGTTTCTTGCCATTGAGAAATAGTGTTGGAGTCGAATCAACACCCATTTTTATTGCGACAGCACGATCTGTTTCAATTTTTGCGGCGACACTCTTGCCAGCGATATCACTTCGAAACTGATCAATGTTCAGACCAAGCTGCGTTGCGAGTGCCTCAAATTTTTGCCCACGCTGGTCGGCGCTTGCATTTTTCCAGTCGGGTTGGTTTTGAAATACGCTATCATGCATCTCCCAATACTTACCTTGTAGGCCGGCGGCTTCAACGGCTGATGCTGCAGCTAGGGCATTAGGGTGGATACTAATAAGAGGGAAATTGCGGTAGACAAATGCGATTGAATCTTTGTATTCGTTGGTAATCGTTTTGATATGTGGGTAGGCAGCGTAACAGCCAGGGCACTGATAGTCGGCGTATTCGATCAAGATAATCTTAGAATCAGCCTTACCACTAACATGATCAGCGATAGCACTTGTCGTGTCTATCTTGTTACCGTCAATCGTACTGACATCGACCTTATTTTTTGATGATACCATTACGAGTCCGATCACGACTGCGATACAGAGTCCAGCAAAAATCAGCCAACGATTCCTATCCATAAACACCTCCAGAATTTAATGTATCTAGTATATCCTATTCTTTAGAGAAAAAGGTATAGTATAGACACATGAACGGTCAAATTATCGGTATTGGCGTGAGTATTTTGTTATGGGGAGCACTTGTCTTTTTGACTGCGATAAAAATTCGTCACACCTCAATGAGTGCCTATGAAATTCGTCGACGAATAGCAGCAGGAGATAGCCATGCACTGTATGCACAACGTCGAGAATTGGTCGCACCCCGGCTTGAATTTGTCCAATGGTTTTTACAGTATCTTTTGATTATTGCAATGACGCTCACGATGGTTTCGTTGTATGGCTGGATATATAGTGGCATAGGCATGCTTGGTGCTATTGCCGGCACTCGCTTAGCAGTAAGACTCCGCAACGTTCAGGCAACAGCTCACCGTATGTATACACGCTATGAGTCCCAGTGCATCACGATAGTTGAGTCTAGAAAATGGCTTGATTATTTTTGCCTGCCACCTGCTCAGACCAAAACCCCGATTCGCTCAAAGGAAGAACTCTTAGATCTCATTGCGTCTCTCGAGTCTATTCCCCGACATGACATACGTCGGATTGAAAAGGCAGCATTATTTGATCAGAAAACTGTTCAAGATGTTATGACTGATCGAGCTGATATTGTGACGATTGCAAGTGATGATCCACTAGGGCCAGTTGTCCTGGATGACTTGCACTCGACGGGCCATCGTCGTTTTCCTGTCATAAAAAATGATATTGATCATGTGGTGGGAATCGTTGACAGCAAGGAGGTAATTGATAGTCGCTCGAAATCTCTTACTGTTAACGAAGCGATGAATCACCACGTCATGACAGTGGCCCCCGACGTATTACTGAGTCGTGTTTTGGAGCAATTTATAGAAGAGGGTATATCAATGGCAATCGTGAGTACAGCAGATCACAAGACAGTAGGGCTCGTGACTCTTAGTGATGTCATTGGTTTTCTGCGGCCTAAAAAGTAGCGTTTTACATCGGTAGAATGATATACTCGTAGTCATGCAAAGAATTCTTTCCCATACCATCGCCGACCATGTCGGAACGACGGTTACATTATCGGGCTGGTTGCACAAAAAGCGCTTGCTTGGAGGGCTTAATTTCATTACGCTACGCGATCGTGGTGGACTTGCCCAGAGTTTAATTGATGACAAGGTCGAGATTGAAAAATTACGTGGCCTCCAAGTTGGAACGGTTATGAACCTCACGGGAACAGTCGTGGCAGACGAGCGTGCGCCGGGTGGAGCGGAGCTACACGACGTAACGATCGAAGTTGTTGTACCAGTAACTGATGAGCCACCAATCGAAATCGACAAGCCTATTTCACACAAGGCTGAAAATCTCGATACACTGTTTGATTATCGTGTGCTCAATGTCCGTAATATCCAGGAGCAAAAGATATTTAAGATTCGTGCGGCGATGCTGCAATCAATCCGATCGTTTTTGACCGAGCGTGATTTTGTTGAGATCCAGACACCAAAATTACTTGGTGCAGCCACCGAGGGCGGAGCTGAAGTCTTCACACTTGATTATTTTGGCAAGCAAGCAACACTGGCACAGAGCCCACAATTTTATAAGCAGATCATGGTGGGGGCATTTGAACGGGTGTTTGAGATAGGGCAAGCTTACCGCGCCGAACTGAGTGCGACACGCCGTCATATGACAGAACTAACAATGCTTGATATTGAGATGGGATTTGTTCGTGATCATCAAGAAGTTATGGATATGGTAGCGGGCATGACAATGGCGGTACTTCAGCAAACCTATGAGACGTTCGGTGATGACATTAAACGTTTTAATGGCCCCGATCTTCATTTGCCTGCAGATGGTATTGTGCCGAGTTACACCGTTGCTGAAATCCATGAACTTTATTCAAAAGATACTAAGACTGATACCACTGACGAAAAGGATCTCACACCTGACGAAGAGCGTTGGATTGCCCAATATGCGTTGAAACAACACGGCAGTGACCTCGTGTACGCCAAAGATTTTCCAGCAGCAGCGGGTAAGTTCTACCATAAGTTTAAAGATGATGGCACAGTCGCATGGGCAGATTTGTTATTCCGTGGTTTGGAAATTGCGACCGTACCACTACGAGAAAACAATTACGACACGATGATTAAGCAGATGACTGATGCAGGTCTCGATGTCACAGCTGATGGCTTCAAATATTACCTCCAGGCATTTAAGTACGGTCTTCCACGACACGGCGGGTGCGGCTACGGTATTGATCGTCTCGTTCAGAAAACGATTGGTCTACAGAATGTCAAGGAAGCGACGTTGTTTCCGCGTGACCTCAATCGCTTGACGCCATAGTAGTCAATTAAATAAACCAAAAGTACCTATAGTAATATGAGCATGAGCGTATTACACTATGTGGTGAATGGACAAACAATCATTAATTTCGCAGCTGCTTGATAGCTATCATGATGATGTGGTGGCGATTGGACGTGATGTCAAAGCAGCCATGCTTGTACGCAAGAAAATCACCGGTAAATCAGAGGTAAATCATAGTGATAAGCCAGTTGTGGTGGAGCTGAAGGAAGTCTCGAAAGTCTACACCCTTGGTAAAACAAAAGTCTCAGCACTGATAGATACATCACTGACAATACACGAGGGTGAAATTGTTGCTTTACTTGGCAAGAGCGGCAGCGGCAAAAGTACACTTCTGCATATGATTGGTGGTCTCGACAAGCCAACTAATGGCGAGGTGATCGTTGATACGGTTAACCTCAAGACGCTACATGATAGCGAACTATCTTACTACCGTGGACAAAAAATTGGCTTTGTATTTCAGTCGTTTTATTTGCAACCCTTTTTGAATGTACAAGACAATATCGAAGTTCCTGCAATGTTTGCACGTATGAAATCCCGTGCACGACATGAGCGATCACTTGAGATCGCTAAAGCCGTTGGGCTGGAGGGGCGTATCAAACATTATGGCAAAGAACTTTCAGGTGGTCAGATACAGCGCGTCGCGATTGCACGTGCACTCATGAATCGTCCCAAGATACTACTGGCCGATGAGCCGACGGGTAATCTCGATCAGCAGACGTCTGACACAATCTTTGAGTTATTTCAAAAAGCTCGTGATGATTTCGGTGCAACAGTCATCTTAGTGACACACGATGAAGATCTTGCAGCTCGAACAGATCGTATCATCAGGGTAGCAGACGGGAGGATAGTTGAATGATTCGACTTGTTGATTCACTCAAGCTAGCTTATACAAAAATTCGCACTCGCAAGATCAGACTTTTTGTAACGGTATTTGCAGCGAGTTTGTTGTTTGCAGGACTGGCGGCTGGATCGCTGATATTTAGGGGGATAACGCAAAGCATTGAAGCATTTTCCAATGAAGGCTTTAGTAAGCGCTATATCGTATCAGGATCATTTACTGACACCACGTCATTTACAAATGGTAGCGGTACAGATCAGGCACTGATTGCTCGCGCTGAGACATTAGAAAAAGCTGACCTAGCCAAGCGTCAAGCAGCTGCCAAGCGTCTTGGGATTGATTATCGACAAAGTGATAATGACAAGGCCGTCATGACTGAACCAAATGGCAATAAGTATCTCAATACTTCCACTCAGATCGGACAGCAGGTTATTGCGGAACAGGCCGCCGCCAATCCTTATAAAGTTGATATGACGGCCTTTAGTA
Source organism: uncultured Candidatus Saccharibacteria bacterium (assembly GCA_964552765.1). GTDB lineage: Bacteria > Patescibacteriota > Saccharimonadia > Saccharimonadales > Saccharimonadaceae > JAPUDQ01. The sequence goes on along the minus strand of CAZKIA010000002.1, from coordinate 32,793 downwards.
AGCAGACTGGTGAGGGTGCAATGGCATTTTATCGTGCTCGGCGGATTGCGAATCCTGGCTCATTGACTCAGCAAGCATCATTGGCCCCGCTGGTGAATGGTAAGGAAAATTATTCTACAAATACGGATAACCTTGGTATGTCGCCAGGGTACACTCAGGGGCTAAAGGGTATTACTGATAGTTGGACACTGATGGATACGCAGCTTATTACGCCATTTCTGTTGCCAAAACAAACGCTCGATCGTGGGGCAGATGGCTCGATACCAATCGTTATATCGTACTCCGCCGCTCAAGAGATACTCAAGCTACCCAAGTTAGAGAACGCGGCTACAAATGATCAGAAAAAAGAGCGTCTTGCCATGGTACGACGAGATGTTGCCGGTAAAACATTTGATGTTTGTTATCGCAATGCAGCATCTAATCAACTACTGCAGAGCGCCATGCAACAGCAAGCTGATCTAAAGCAAAATGGTGCCAAAAAAGATTATGTGAAGCCAGAGTTACTGTATGCGCTGCCTGCATCGCCCTGTACTGACCCGACCGTTCAGAGTGATGTTCGAACGACTGATACAAAACAATATGATGCGAAAAAACTACAGTTTGATCGTGAATTTGGTGCACAAATACCACAGAATGAGCGGCTACATTTTCGAGTAGTGGGTATCACGCCAGACCGAACATTATCAATGGGTATGCCTGGGATTGAGGATATCCTTAGCTCAATGACATCGTCATCACTTGGTACCTCGTGGGTAAGTCCTATGAGTATCTACGATACAAGCCCTGCGATTCAGGACGTGTTTCGTCTCGCACCAACGAACATGATGGAGTCACAGGAGTATTTTCTCGCTGAATATTCATCGTCAGATGCAGCGCGTCATATACTAAAAAACAGTAACTGTATCGTACAGTATCCTGGAATTACACTAGAAGCTGGTCAGACACCATGTACTCGCGAAGCTCGACCATTCGTGTTGCAATCGTTCGGCTCTGCAAGTCTTGCGCTTGAGGATATCAAGGCAACATTTCGCAAGTTTCAGCTCATAGCGGCAGGAATCATCGCGCTTATAGCCAGTCTGATATTAATGGGCATGATAGGACGTATTATTGCTGATTCACGTAAGGAAACGGCTGTCTTTCGAGCAGTAGGAGCCTCGCGGTTCGCAATCGCTCAGATATATGTTACGTATACGATCTACCTCGTAGCGCTTATCGTTCTATTTGCTCTCGCCGTTGGGCTTATGGTCGCATTGTATACAAACGCGCAACTAAGTGCGAGTACGAGTATTGTTATGGCTCTACTTTTCAATATTAGCAATCTTGATAAACAGTTTTATTTCTACGGAATTGATTGGTATGATATTGGGCTTATAGCACTTGTCGTGGCAGGGGCATCCCTCTTGGGCGCGCTGATACCAATCGTACACAATATGCGGCGTAATCCAATACGCGATATGCGTGATGAATGATATGATATACGGTATTGTAATCTAGCTAATAGTTACCGACAGTCTTTGTAGTACAATTGAGGCTAAATAATAGAGGAATAGCATGGATATTGGCACAAAAGACACGCATACGACACCATCACCACAATCTGCTGGCATCGTGAAGAAGACGCGAAGTGCGTGGTCAACCGTTGCATTCTTCTTTTTACTTTTGCTGATGATTAGTCTGGGTGTTGCTGCGTGGTTATGGTCATCGTGGCAAAATGCAGAGAATCAGACGGCGCTGAGTAAATCAGAAGTGAAATCTGCTCAATCGACCATTGCCGATCTGCGGCAAAAACTAGGCGAAGCACATGGTCAGGCAGCGGCTGAAGCTGGTATGCCGATTAATGACGAAGCGCTGATTAAAGAAGTTGTTACTCGCTACAATGCGGCGCTCGCATCCCCACTTAAGGATATCAAGATAGATGTTACAAGACGCGAGGGCAATCAAGCCATCGCTTCAGTCTCTGATGTTACGGCAGGCTATAAAGCCTATCTAAAGAAATCAAATAACGCATGGATAGTGATATATTCAGGTCAAAATAATCCACCAGCGGACATCATCAAGCAATTTGATCTGGTACGTTAGGTTTTTAAATGTCATCCCGGACTGATCTGTACGATTTTCAAGAAACTGTGTGGGAATATTATCGGCATAATCGACGCGATATGCCGTGGCGAGATGATCACTCACTATACGCCGTATTGGTGAGTGAGGTGATGCTGCAGCAGACGCAAGTGGCGCGGGTTTTGACTAAATATGCTGAATTTATGGAGCGATTTCCGACGATGTCTGACCTTGCCGCAGCTCCGCTTGGTGATGTGATCGTGACATGGCAAGGCCTCGGCTATAATCGGCGTGCCAAGTACCTTCATGAAAGTGCTCGTTATATTATCCGACATGGCGAGCCAACCACGATGCAGGAGCTCGAAACCCTTCCTGGTATTGGTCGCAACACGGCGGGGGCGATTATGGCCTATGTTTATGATGAGCCGACGGTATTTATTGAGACAAATATTCGTACTGTATATATTCATCATTTTTTCCATGATTCAGCTGTTGTCTCTGACAAAGACATTGCTCGTCTTGTCGAAGCGACGATAGATGCGGAGCATCCCCGTGAATGGTATTATGCTCTGATGGATTACGGTTCCCACCTGAAGAAAACATCCTCGCATTTATCTCAGAGCAAACACTACAAAAAGCAGTCGCCACTTGAAGGTTCAGTCAGGCAAATGCGTGGTAATATTATTGATTTTTTGAGGCTATCTCCCAGTACGCTAGCTCAGATAGAGCAACAGTTTGCGCATGATGATCGGTATGATGTAGCATGCCGCAGCCTTGTATCCGATGGTCTCGTGACGATCATTGATGGACATATCGGTTTGACAGGTCATCACGAGGGCAATCATAATAGATAGCATGAAACGTCTTGGCCTTATGTTGTTTGCTGCGCTCACCCTGTTGGGCTCTCAGTCTGTGCAGGCAATTGATTCAATGTCATTGACCGAGGATGAGGTGTTAATGATTGCCAGGAGCTGTCACGATGCCCAGCGTAGTCTACAGCGCATCCAGTATGTTGATCCTGTGACGCGAGTGAGCCGTGGTAATGCAACGACAAATATTGTGAAGTTGATGTCGGCTCTGAACGCACGGGCGGCAAACAATACGTACAATATACCAGCACTTGTGACGGCGACAAATAATGTCCAGCGGCTTCGGCAGAATTTTGCCGATGATTATACGAGTTATGAGATTGGGCTGCGTGAAGTTGTCACGATGGATTGCGCCAATGATCCGATTGGATTTTATAAAAAGCTATCAGAGGTTCGTAACAAACGGACGACCCTTTCGGTTCGTGCCCGTGAGATTGATCAGCAGCTTGAAGTTTTTGGACAACATATTAGCGACTTAAATAATTTGGTAAAAGAATGACAATGAAGACACCGCCCATTGTTAAGTCAGTCGCTAGATCCATTAAAGAATGGATCATGAATAATCAATTAATTACCGGAATTATTGGTATTATCGGTGTCGCCTTGCTACTAACCTCTATCAATATGGCACTGTATATTACCAGTGGGACGTCGGGCCTTGATCTGAGTAGGCCGGGATTTGATCAAATACGCAAGAAAGCAGTTGCTGAAAATGAAGCCCCGAGTTTCTCTCCGACGGGAAAGTTGACTCAAAAGGATATCGAAACATTTACTCATATGTACAATGAACAGCGCGATAATCTCAAGAAAATGGGGTCATTTGATGATCAAGCCTTGACCGATGAGGCGCTTGGACTTGTTGCCCCGGCAAGTATTAACTCATCCTCTCATCAATAATTATTTTTTCTTACCAGTAGGTGTTTGGGCCCAGAGTGAATTGGGCAGCTGTGCCAATTTGATATTATGCTTTTGAAATGCACGGATCAAGCGGCGCCGTAATTCACCAGTCACGCTCCACTGTGCCGAGGGTTGTGTCTTGCCAATAATTGTTACATCCATGCTCATCTGTGAGAAGCTGCCGATATTAAGAAAATGTGGCGCTTCGAGCAATTTTTCTTTCCATGCATCATCGATCATCATTTTTTCTCCGACCTCATTGATAACATTTGCCAAGGTATCAATGTCAGTCTCTGGATCAACGGCAAGCGTAAAGTTTACTTTTGAAAACCCCATCGTCTTGTTGATGACATGGACGATGTTGCCATTTGGCTTGTAGTGTACATTGCCATCAGCGTCGCGCAGCATTGTCGTACGTATGCCGAGCCGCTCGACGGTACCAGTGGCGCCCTCTAAATCAACCACATCACCAACACGGTATTGGTTTTCGGTGATGATAAATATGCCACTTAGGAAATCTTTGATGATAGACTGAGCACCAAAACCAAGTGCAATACCGACAATTCCGGCACTAGCAAATACGGGCGTCAGGTCAATACCGGGGAAAAGTTGACGAAATATCAGAATACCAGCGATCGAGATGACAATGATCTTCCATATGACGATCAGTAGACCGATGAGAGTATTTTGACGTTTTTTGACATCGTCATCACTCATGTCGCTGTTTTTGCGGATAATTCGTTTGATAACTCGGGTTATCACCGCACCACCAAAATGCCGCGCTAGCCACCCGATTGCCAGGATGACTACAATATCAAACCAGTTGTTCATGAGGTAGTTGAGAGCTGTTTGTAGGCTATGCATATGTTATGAATAGTATAGCCAATTTTTGCGATACTCGATAGTATAGGATAGCTATGGCAGATACTGATTTGATTAACCCAAATGATTTCATCATTACCCGCAAGCGCAAAAAGTACCGCTTTGCACTGTTTGCCAATGCCCAGAATTGTTTTGAGTTGGATGAATGGCACAAGCAGCCACTTAAAAATCTGACGGTCGAAGTCGGGGCGGGGACAGCACTGTTTTTAGTTGAGCTGGCTCGTCGGCATCCGAAGCGTAATTTTATTGCGCTCGACGTCAAGGCTGATCGATTGCAGCGTGGTGCATTGCTCGCTATCGAGCAAGGCCTCACTAATATTTGGTTTGTGCGGGCTCGTGCTGACCAGTTACTCGAAGTGGTTGAAGAGAGCTCAGCCAGTGAGCTATGGCTGACATTTTCTGATCCGTTTCCGCGTGAATCCGATGCCAAGCGTCGCCTGACGGCACCGAGTTTTTTGGCACTGTACCAGCAGGCACTTACGCCAGATGGCATATTACGGCAAAAAACTGACAGTCACGCGTTGTTTGACTGGTCGCTCGAACAGCTTGTGGCAGATGGTTGGGATATCCGAGAACTATCGTATGATTTGCACGCTAGTAATTTGCCTGATGACTACAAAATTCTCACTACCTACGAGCAAAAATGGCAATCCGAAGGCTTGCAGACATATTTTCTATCAGCGATGCTCCGTGATTAATCACGACAGACGTGTTCGAATCCAGCCGTCGATTGAGCCAGCGCCCATAATGAGGACGAGGTGGCCAGCCTCGCGATGGTGATTGATTGCATCCCACAGCTTGTCGTCGGTAGCAGCGATGTGCACCTTGTCACCACCGATAGATGACGATAATTGCTCAGGCGTAAGTGTCTCAAGCTCCGGATCCTCACGGCTCAAGTAGGTTGGTAGCCAGTAGATGTCATCGGCATTGGCGAATATATCATCGGTGTACTGATCACTGACGTCGTGCTGACGGACATTCTGGTGTGGCTGGTAGACAAGCACGACATGATCGTTCAGTTCACGAGCCATTTGGAGCGTCGCGGCGATCTCAATTGGGTGATGGCCGTAGTCGCTATACAGATTATCCGCCAGCTTCTCAAAGCGCCTTCCAGTACCGGGGAATGCATTAACAGCATTGATGATTGCTCGCTGAGAAATATCCTCGTCGTTTACGAATAATTTTTCGAGTGTTTTCTGAACTAAGAACGCATTGTGCCGTACATGGTCACCCGCTAGCTTGATATGGCTAAGATCCATCAATTCGTCGTAACTTTCATAGTTGGCATCCAGATCAGTACGCAGGTACCGCAAATCTTTTTCCCACAAAATGCTATAGGTTGATTGTTGTATAAACTGCACAAAGGCTTTTTTGTAGTCATCAGGTGTTGTAAAGATATCTACATGATCGTAATCAAGCGCTGTGATAATGCTTAAAAACGGTTCAAAATGTAAAAAATTACGATCGTACTCATCGCACTCGTATACGAAATAGCCTGAAGCGTCATCATAAGCACCACTTGAGGCCCAACTAAGTGTTGTGCCAATTGAGTAGCTAAGCGGTATGCCGAGCTGCTGCATTGCATACACAAGTAGTCCAGTTGTGGTCGTTTTGCCGTGGGTACCCGCCACGGCAATGAGCTTGAGGTCGCGTTCGCGAATAAATTCTGCCAAAAATTCATCGCGTTTACTGGCGCGGATACCGTGTTCACGAGCAAAGACAAGCTCGGGATGATCATGAGGCAACGCCGAGGTATAGACAAACCAATCAATTGGCTTTTGAGCGTGCTGGGTAGCGATCTGCGTGCCGTCCTGCCCAATGATTATCTCGATACCATTGTCATGCAGTTGCGCTGTCATGAGGCCGTCCCGAGCATCGGAGCCGATGACATCATAGTCAGCGTCGTGAGCGATCTCGGCTAGTGGCCCGATACCGACCCCGCCAATTCCTGAAAAGTAAACTCTCATGATTACAGTATAGCCTAAACCCCGTTCTTGAGGTAAAATAATCATAAGCGATACAAAAAATAAATATGATTAAACGTTTTATCTATAGACTACTTGTAGGGCGCCATTATTGGCGCGAAGTTAGTTTCTCAGAAATGGCCGAACTCTACACGAGCCGGGTGCTTCGCACGCTCGCTGTCTCGATGGTGAGTATCTTTATTGCAATTTATCTGTATCAGAATGGATACGGACTATCATTTATCATGTTTTATTTTGCGGGGTACTTTGCTCTCAGGTGTTTTTTGGCCTGGCCTTTTGCATATCTCGTCGCTTATATTGGGCCCAAGCGTTCATCACTGATCAGTAACATTGCCTATGTGCCAGCGCTACTATTGTTTGCTTTAACCCCCACATATGGGCTCCCGGCGATCATCGGTGCAGCTATTTTTCAGGCATTATCGGTGACGCTTTATGACATTGCATATCTCGTTAATTTTTCAAAAGTTCGCGACGAGACGTTTACGGGTAAAGAGCTCGGTTATATGCACATGCTCGAACAGGTTGCCAAAGGCGTAAGCCCGATTATCGGAGGCTTCACGGCGTACTGGTTTGGGCCACAAGCGACGCTCGTAGTAGCATCAGTTCTGTTCCTGCTAGCGGCGCTACCGCTTTTCATGTCGCCCGAGCCTGTCCGTACACGCCAACGTATCACGTTCCATGGCTTAGGACTCAAAAGAGTGTGGGGAACAGTAGTAGCTGAGATGGCAGTAGGTTTCGACTTTGTAGCTAGTGGATTCATGTGGTCGCTCCTTATCGCGCTGACAATATTTGGCACGTCATCGAATGCAATTTATGCAGAGCTCGGCGTTTTGTGGTCGATCACGTTAGTAGCTGGCGTGGTGGCGGCAAAAATTGTTGGCTTGCTTGTTGATAAACATCGTGGTCGAGAGCTCATGCGTGTTGGGGTTATCGGAGATAGTCTGACGCACATTCTTCGCCTTATGGCTGGGACGCCGTTTGGGGTGTTGATGGTAAATATATTTAACGAGTCGGTTACCACTGCCTACGCCCTGCCACTGACAAAGGCAATCTTTGCGCAGGCCGATGATCTGCCCGGGTATCGTATCGCCTATATGACAATTGTCTCTGCCTCGGCGGCATTTGGTGCCTCGGTATACTGCACCATTATTGGCATTATCTCTCTTTTTATGACAGAGGTTTCAACCCTACAGCTCGGGTATGTCATCACTGCAGTATGTGTATTTGGGCTACTCCTTAACCGTCTTCCGTTGCTTACAAAGCGTAAATTTTTCTAAATGATTGAGGTACGTTGGCAAATGATATACTTAGTGACAAAGGTGGAGCACACTCATGGCATCATTTGATAGAAAATCCCTCAGTCGTATCTATGCCCGAATACGCCATGTCAAAACATGGCAGTTATGCGTGATACTCATCATTGGTCTGATTATCAGTGCTTCCTTGCTTCGTCTTAATAACATTACGATGGAGCACTATCGTAATGCTGTCTATGGGGCTGATAAATCAGGCAATAAAGAGGCGATCAAGAACTCACTTGTCGATCTACAGCGCTACGTTGCACGGCATATGAATACCTCACTTCTTAATGGTGTCTATCTCCAAGAGGAGTATAATCGGGCCCTTGATACATGGGATAAGTCGGCTCAGAGCAGTACTAACCCCAATGCTGCCGTCTACCAGCAGGCGAGTATCGAATGCCGGGCTCGCTGGCATGGAGGGGTGGCATCATTTCGCAACGATTATGTTGGCTGCGTGGCCGAGAGGGTGAGAGCACTTGGTGTTGCCGATGATCCAGGTGCTATCACTGCGCGACCCAATCCAGAGGATTATCATTACAATTATGTTTCACCATTATGGTCGCCGGATATTGCAGGATTTACCGTGTTATTTTGTGGCTTAATCGCCTCTGTTATTATGCTCAGAATAATAGCAGCCATCATCCTTCGATTCATCCTCCGACACCGTTTTAAAACTGTCTAGCCAGTTGACAACAGAGGCGACCACGGGTAGAGTAGAATTCGTAAGAGTTTAAAGGAGGAATAACTGTCTATGGCAGCTTACGCACACACCAACTCAAAAGGGGTACAGTACTTTTTGCACAAAAAAGATGTCACGCTTCGCGGTGGCAAAAACCAAACGATCTACTTTTTTGCAAAGGTAGAAGGCGGCAAGGGTGAGCCAACTGGCCTTCCTGCAGGTTACGAAGTGACAGAGAACCCACGCAATGGATTCCTGACAATTCGCAAAATCCGCAAAGACTAGTATTATTGTTGTCAAAAAAGCACCGCTGGTTTTACAGTGGTGCTTTTGATTTGTGATTGCAAGCATAGACATCTTGATGCTAGGATAGGAGCAAACAAACAAGGTGCCAAAATGACCCGTCCTTATTGTAGTAGGGACGGGTTTTATGATTGACAAATATTCATGTTTATGCTAATATGCAGTTACATGACAGCCTTTCAGCCAAATGCAGAAGTAACAGCGTGGGATGACCTCGGTGGTCAACGGCGCCCGCTAGATAGTGAGGCGTGGGACACGCTCAGTCCTGAAGCGCAAAAGATTATTGACCCACGGCGCAAAGCTCGTCAGAAAGCGATAGCGGATATAGGTATACAATTCGGTCTCAGCGGTCATGAACCACGTAGTCCAGAAGATGCCGCCAGCCTCGCAGCTATCATTGATGGCTATCGTAATAAGACCCTTTCAGGTATGGTTAATTCTCCAGAAGAGGTCGCGCGGCGAGAAGCCGCGGCACCACCACCCTACGACAAAGAGGCAACTCTTGCACAAGTCCGTGAAGATTGGCCTGAACCCGATGATCCTCATCCTGAGATTGAGGCGGCTCATGAAGAAGGCCGACTATTTTAGTGGGGTGATTGTTGGCTAGCTCACACTTTTTCGTGTCATCAATGGTATACTTACGGTATATCTAAGGGAGAATCGACATGGCAGATGAAGTACAGGAAACCAAAGAAGTACGCACAACTGATACCCAAGTAGGTGATACAAACGTCCAGCGTCAGACGGTCCGCGAGGTATCAGCTGCACCAACAAGTATCGTCGCACAGCGTGTTGTTTGGTATATTGTTGGGTTTATCATCGTACTATTAGTACTACGACTTGTACTGCAGCTCCTCGGTGCAAATGCAGGTAATGGCTTTGTAGACTTTATCTACGCACTCAGTGGTGTATTTGCCGCTCCATTCTTTGGAATGTTTAGCTACACACCAAGCTATGGTGTGTCGTACTTTGAAGTCAGCACACTCGTTGCAATCCTTATCTACGCACTCGTAGGCTGGGGAATTGCCAAGCTCTTTACGCTTAATAGTAATCATCCAGACGCCTAAGAACATTTATACTAAAAACGACCCTATCAGAAGGGTCGTTTTTGTTGCTTATGCTACAGTGGTGGGGCTGGAAGGAATCGAACCTTCTACCAAGTGGTTATGAGCCGCCTGCTCTAACCGATGAGCTACAGCCCCATAGTTTTTAGCGTATATGGTACGCTCGGTAACAGAATATCTGCTATAGGTATTATAACAGTCGTCACGAGAGAGTAAAATCTCCTAAGTATCTTCAGGTGAATATCCGTATATCAACTGATGTTGTGTGGATTTTATGAGCTCGAGGCTGATATACTCTAGATAAGAATTAGCATTATGAATACTCTCCATCTTTCACGCTTGTACAAACGATATGCCACACTGAACAATGGGGTGTTGCTCGTCGCCTCTATTATTGTGCTTGCAAGTATTTGGAATACGGTCGAGACGCTACAATACAATTTCGTACTGCAACAGCGTGTTGATCGGATGAAGCAGGAGATCGCTATTGCCGAGATCGAGACAGAAACCCTCAAGCTCCAGCAGCAATATCTAAAAAGTCCCGAATACCAAGAGTTGACGGCTCGGGCAAAGCTAGGCAAATCAAGCGAAGGAGAAAAAGTAATCATCTTGCCACCGCAAGCAAAAACACCGACGGCGTCATCGACAGTTACCCCAGTTAAACTGCCGCAAAGTAACTTCGCCAAGTGGATGCAATTTTTCTTCGGCAGATAGTACGCTTGACCACCTCGTAACAGATGTGATAATGTATCGGGAGCACTTTGCTACTTTACAAAACAAAATTAGCACTGCTATATTTTGACGACGCGGGGTGGAGCAGTCTGGTCAGCTCCTTCTCGTCAGTAATCGCTCATAGCCTCATTGGTTATGTCGCAAGGCACATTATACAGATCAGAAATTGGTAATATCGCGGGGTGGAGCAGTCTGGTCAGCTCGCTTGGCTCATAACCAAGAGGTCAGAGGTTCAAATCCTCTCCCCGCTACCAAGGAATGAAGATCACGAAAGTGGTCTTTTTTCGTGGGTGTTACATTAATTCCAAACTCTACGCTATTTCACTCGAATTTTGCTACACGCTACCCGTACGATCTCACTCCAGCTCGGGAATGCGTGCAGGGCATTGGCGACTTCGGCGCTTGTCAGGCCATACTGGATAGCAAGGGTTAGTTCGTGAATGATTTCGCCGGCATGAGGGCCAACAACAGTGCCGCCGATCAATATACCATTGCGATCTGTGATAACTTTGCAGAAGCCCTCGCGTTTATCGGTGACGTTTGAGCGCGATATGATATTGAGCGGGGCAATGGCGACCTTTTTCTCTAGGTCACGTCGCAAACAGTCTGACTCGGTGAGACCGACCGAGGCGACTTCAGGAGTGATAAACGTCACTCGTGGTACTGCTCGGTAGTCAGTTGCGACTTTGTGTTTGCGCAATATGTTATTGGCCACAACCCGGCTCTCATATACACCGACATGTGTGTACATGTAGCGCCCCAGTACGTCACCAGCGGCATAAATATGAGGCACCGATGTCTGCAGGTGCTCATTTACATCAATGCCACGGTGCGAGTACTGTACACCGGCATTTTCGAGGCCTAGGTCGGTATTTGGCGTTTTGTTGGTCGTGACTAATAGTTTTTCGGCCTTGAGGGTGTGCTGTTCACCTCCGCGCAAATAGGTGATTCGTGTCATTGGGCCGTCTGTGGCTACTGATATAACTTTTGCTTTGGTGAGGATGCGTATGCCGCGCTGTTTTGTCATGTGTGACTCTACGATGGCGCTGGTTTCTTCATCTTCACTAGGCAAGACTCGTTGAGCGATATCAATAATCGTGACTTTGGTACCAAAGGTCGCAAATAATTCGGCAAATTCACACCCTGTTGATCCCGCGCCTATGATGCAGAGTGATTTTGGCGCCCGGATGATATCCAGGATGCTGCGAGACGTTAAGTAATCGACCTTGTCGAGTCCAGTGATCTCTGGTGGATGCATGACAGAGCCTGTCGCGATCAAAAAGTAATTCCCACTCACATGGCGACGATTGACAGTGATCTCGTGCGGGCTCAAAAAATGAGCTTTGCCGCGTAGGAGCGTGATATTTTGCGAACGATAATATTTCTCGCTGTCGCTTGTACCGGTTCGGCGTACGGCAGTGTCTTTCCAGGCTTTGATTGATGGATAATTGTAGCCCATGGCACTCAGCCGTATACCGAATTTTTCTGCACCCCGAGCGCTGTCGTAAGTTTGAGCAGCATGTAATAGTGCCTTTGTAGGAATACAGCCGTAGTTAGGGCATTCGCCGCCCAGTACATCGGCCTCTACAATTGCTACGCGTTTGCCAGCACGTGCGGCAATATCCGCCGCTACGCTGCCGCCAGCACCCGAGCCGATCACGATGAGATCAAAATCATATGTTTGTTTTTTTGCCACGTGGGTGCCCCTTTAGAGTATTAGATTGTGTTGTTGGTACATGTAGGCTGCTTCTGGGTGATAGGTCTTTAAAAAGCTGGTTGATACCCGTTGTATGTCGGCACTTGTTACCTCGGTTTTTTCATCGAGCCAATCGATAACATTTTTGCAAACATGTTCGGCTGCTGCATGGGCTTCACCCTCATAGGCTCGTACTGCCATACAGGCCCATAATATGCTGCTATGAAGCTTTACGGGGTTAAATGCTTCGCTGTTGTGTGTGCCCTGCCGGACAACATAGGTTTGTGTCATACTGATCCTCCTGAGACATAAAATATTGCAACGTAGAGTGCGATAGCGAGCAAAAGTGTAGCGGCCGCATACTGCAAAAACGATTTGTTTTCTTCGCGCCAACGCTGGATAGTGCTGAGTCGATGACCGCCAGCAATTAGCACGGTGATGAGGATCAGCGGCGAGACAACGATCAAACTATAAGTACTCATGATCGCTAGGTGATTGACCGGCGCGATAAATACCATCATTAGGTACGCGGCGCACATTAGAGGCACAATAGTAAACGGTAATTCAGCAAGTACCGCAGCGCCACCGAGGATGCCGGCTTCAAATACATTTTTTGTACGCCTTGCTCGATCGGCTAGGTAGTTTGCTGCAGAGCGAGGCAGCCACAGCACTGTTCCTTTGCCCCGACGATAATACCGAGTCATGATACCGGCGGCGATGATACACGACACTACCACAAATATCATCCAAGCGTGCGGTTCGATCTCGTACATATAGGTGAATGCAACCGTAAGCAGCGCTCCAAGTAGGAGCATCGTCATTACGAAACTACCCGTCACGTAAGCCAGATTTAGCATAAAAAGTCGCCGCAGTGAACGCTTTCTGCCGAGACTATGACCGCTCAGTAGTGTCAACACACTGACGCCCAGCTGAAAGGTCGCGTGGGTGATCGCCAGCGCGAGTAGGAGGGCAAAAACGCTCCAGAGTGAATTGTATGGGTGAGTCAGCATGATTTTGGTTTTTTAGATTATTCTCCATCTCACTATATACCACAGATACCACTCTGTCGTCAAAGTGGTAATGGCAATTTACGAAAAAGATGATATAAAGTATTGACAAAACATAAGCTTTTTGCTATGATGTATATATAACCAAATAAAACATATAGAAAGTCCACTATGACAGAAACACAAACAGAAACCGCATTATCACAAACTATCTTGGAGACATGGAATCGAGTTCGCAGCAACGAAGAAATCCAGTCATTCATCGCTCGTCGCGCACTCGCGCTTGAAATGACAGCCGAGGAGTAGAGGGTACGAGAAAAGCCGGTCATGATGACCGGCTCTTTTCGTGGTAGCACCAGGTAGGCTTGAACTACCGACCTCAGGCTTATGAGTCCTGCGCTCTAACCAGCTGAGCTATGGTGCCGTATCGTATGTGTGCTTCTGCAATGTGCAAGGCATATTATACCAGTTTATTATGTACGGAGCTGGTTAGAGCGCAGGCGCAATATTATTTACGCTGAAGGCTCTCCAGCTGACCTGTCCGTCCTGTCGGCCAGACAGGCGGGGCTATGGTGCCGTATCGTATGTGTGCTTCTGCAATGTGCAAGGCATATTATACCAGTTTATTATGTACGGAGCTGGTTAGAGCGCAGGCGCAATATTATTTACGCTGAAGGCTCTCCAGCTGACCTGTCCGTCCTGTCGGCCAGACAGGCGGGGCTATGGTGCCGTATTATGCTTGCATAGTATTTATAAAGCAGTGTCGATTGTAACAGATTGACGGTGATAATTCTAGGCATCATGCATGGATTATGTAGTGCTGATGATTTGTGTAGGTATGAGTATCACCGGTATACTATGTAGCATGAAGCGTGCAAAAACATGGCTCAATGACTGGATGATGATGCTCGGTTTGCGGCCGTATGTTGATAATCCAAGTGACCTCAAATGGAGTAATTGGAAGACAGTTTTTCGCGAGACACGAAGTGCCTTGTCAGACAAAAACCTTGGTGTACTGGCGGCAGGGGTCGCATACTTTGCCACGCTGTCGTTTTTCCCAATGATGGTGGCTCTGGTATCGATTGCGGTACTTTTTATCAACTCAGATCAGCTACAGGAAATTGTGGCGGCAGCCAATACGTATTTGCCACAAGATATCGCGGCGCTGATAACGACACAACTGACAAATCTCATCGATAAACCATCGACATCACTCATCGCCGGTAGTATTGCGCTACTGATCGCACTATGGGGTATATCAGGAGCTGTTGAGAACTTGATTCGGGCGCTCAATACTGCCTATGATGTGCGTGAGACGCGGGGGTTTGTGCAAATGAGGCTGCGGAGTCTAGTGCTCACAATTAGCGTCATAGTGCTATTGATGATATTTGTGCCGCTCATGGGAGTGACAGAAGGGTGGTTGATTGGCATCGGTATTTCACCTGGTTTTGTATTGATCTTGAGCGTCTTGCGTTGGGTGCTGCTCGTGACTATCGTTATGATGAGCCTTGCGACGCTGTACCACTATGCGCCGAATCGTGCGCGCCCAAAGTGGCGCTGGGTCAGCTGGGGAGCGATTGTGGCGACGTCGCTGTGGATTGTCGCGTCGGGATTGTTCTTTATTTATACGCGATATTTTGCGAATTTTAGTGATGCATATAGTTTGTTTGCCGGGATTATTGTGATGATGATATGGTTTAACTTGTCGGCACTCACTATACTGATCGGCGCAGAAGTAAACCACAACCTTGAACGCCAGACAGCGGCTAAAACGCGAAAATAACGAGTTTTATTCAGGTACCTCTCAACATCTCGCACTACTATTGATGGTGTTGCGGACGCGCGACATAAACAACATTAATAAGAAAGAGAAATCATTTATGAAGAAACACTTAGCAATTATTGGAGCCGTTACGGCTATTAGTACGGCGGGACTTGTCGGTGTGGGTGTTGCCAATGCCGCATCGTCATCAAACGGCACAGATCGTATGTCGGGATTGGTCGATGCAATTGCGAGCAAATTTAAGCTCAATAAAGCCGATGTCCAGTCAGTGTTTGACCAACAGCATAGTCAAATGCAAGCAGATCGCGAAGCTGAAGTAAAAGCTCAAGTAACGCAGCTGGTCAAAGGCGGTAAGCTCACCCAAGCTCAAGCCGATGCACTGAACACCAAGCGAGCAGAACTGCAAAAAGAACGCGAGGCAAATCGTACGTCAGACCAAAACCTCACACGTGATCAACGCAAAGCCAAAATGGATGAACAGCGCACGGCGACAGATGCCTGGCTTAAATCTCAGGGTATTGATACGCAGTATGGATATCTATTAATGGGTGGCCGCGGTCATGGGCACGGTGGCCCACGGGGTGATGTCGATAAAACTGATAGTTCATCGTCGAGCACGTCGCAAGCCAATTAATACTACTTAATTATATAACTCCCCGCCATCTAACCGCCCGTGTATCGGGCGGTTATGGTTTATTCAGACAGTTCTCAGAAATAGAGCGTACTATAGATAGTATGAAGATATTGATTATCGAGGACGAGTATAAAATTGCGCGAGCAGTGCGCCTAGGGCTCGAGCAAGAAAAAGCTGTGGTGGAGATTTGCGAAGATGGGCCGAGTGGACTAGCGGCTGCCGAGGGTGATGACTACGACGTGATCGTGCTGGATCGAATGTTGCCTGGGGGGATGGACGGAGTTGAGATCTGCGAGAAACTCCGTCGCTCTGGTAATAAGACGCCAATACTTATGCTCACTGCCAAAGCGCAAATTCGTGATCGCGTGGCAGGACTCAATGCCGGGGCCGATGATTATCTCACAAAGCCATTTAGTTTTGAGGAGCTACTGGCACGAATTCGTGCGTTGATGCGCCGCCCGCAACAAGTGCTCGGTAATATTTTACAGGTGGGTGATCTATCGCTCGATACGATTAGTTATGAAGTGAAGCGCCAGAACACAAAGATTGATCTAACACAGACCGAGTTTGCCCTGCTAGAGTACCTTATGCGTAACCCAGGGCGAGTACTGAGCAAGACAAATATCATCAACCACGTATGGGACTTTGATAGTGACGTACTGCCAAATACGGTCGAGGCGTATATTGGGTATCTGCGCAATAAGATCGACAAACCGTTTGAGCATGATGCACCACTGATCCAGACCGTCCGAGGCTTCGGGTATAAAATAGAGGCATGATGACACACCGATCATTGTTTGACTCAGCCACAGTGCGACTTACGCTGTGGTATTTGTTGATTTTGTCAGTGCTGAGCATATTATTTAGTTTCATTGTGTACTCACTAGCAACGCACGAGTTTGAACGTGCCGCTGGCCCGCGGCGTCAAGATATCGTCATGATACTTGAGCGTGATTTTGATACGGTACGCCAGCAGCGGATCGAAGACAGCAATCGAAGTTTAGTTACAAATCTAGTGTTATTTAATATTCTCACTATTACGTCTGGAGGACTAGCGAGTTATTTTCTGGCCAGGCGGACACTGCGCCCAATCCGCGAGGCGATGGAATCCCAAGCACGCTTTAGTTCCGATGCAGCCCATGAGCTACGGACACCACTTGCTGTTATGCAGTCTGAGATCGAAGTAGAGTTGCGCGACAAGAAATCATCCAAAGCCTCACATGCCGTAGCGCTTACAAGTAACCTCGACGAAGTGCAGCGCATGCAAACGTTGACGGAGCGTCTCCTCATGCTTGGTGCTCAGCAGGAGACTGCAATCGGCCCCGTGTCAGTCGAGCAGTCTGCAATCGATGCGGTGAATCGTTTAATTACACCTGCTCAAGCCAAAAGCATTGCTATTGAAAATAATGTCGGTGCTGTAATGGCGCTTACCGATCAAGCTTCACTGACTGACCTACTGACGATAGTCATCGACAATGCCATCAAATACAGTCCCAACAAGACAACAATTACGCTGGATTCTCATACAACGAGCGGTCGAGTTGAAGTACGTGTTGCCGATCAGGGTATCGGCATGTCGGCGGATGAAACCACAAAGATATTTGATAGATTTTACCGAGCCGATACATCGCGTAGCAAGACTAATGTCGAGGGCCATGGACTTGGCCTGTCGATTGCTCAGCGGATTGCCGACACCATAAAGGCAACGATTCGTGTGGAGAGCGAACTAGGCAAGGGCAGTACGTTTACGATTAGTCTGCCTCTGGCTAAAAAATAGCTATACTAGAATACATGTCTACACGGCGGCGGTATATTGTGGCGGTTTCTGGCGGTATTGATTCGATGGTACTGCTCGATATGATTATGCACCCTGAGCGATCACAGGCTATTGGGTGTGGTGCCGATGCAGAGTATATTGTGGCGCATGTTGATCACGGCATTCGCAAGGATAGCCATGAAGATGCATTGTTGGTTCGCGGAGTAGCCGCGCACTATGGGGTGAAATATGAATCAATTACGCTCAATCTTGGGCCAGGAGTCTCTGAAGAGGCCGCTCGTAGCGAGCGGTATGCATGGCTACGAGAATTGCAGGATCAGCACCAGGCCGATGCAATTATAACCGCCCATCATCAGGACGATGTGCTCGAGACGATGATCATTAACTTGGTGCGTGGTACCGGGTGGCGAGGGCTTAGCTCGCTACGTAGTCACCCGACACTTCTGCGGCCGCTACTATTACTTTCAAAGGCAGAAATTATTCGCTATGCACTAGAGCATGCTATTTCTTGGCGCGAGGATGAGACAAACGATGATGTGCGATACCTCAGAAATTATATTCGTCAACTGTTGATCCCGCGCCTGACACCACCACAACGTCGAGGGCTGATTGACCTGTATAAATCCCAGGTGAACATTACCGCTCAGATCGATGATGAGGTGGGGCGAGTAGCCACCTTGTGCATCAAAGAGGGTGTGATAAGTCGATATATGCTCGCCATGATAGCTCCAGAGGTAGCTCATGAGATTATCGCGTATTGGTGTGAGTGTCGGCTAGAGCAGCGTACGCTGGAGAGGATTCGGCATTTTATCCTGACGGCCAAGCCGCACAAGCAGCTATGTGAGGGCGCCATGAACTTTCGGGCGACGGCGCAGGGCGCGATTGTCTCACTATCTGATATCTGATAAACTGTCTTGAGAGAAATTACTTATAAAAAGGAAATTAAATGGCTTTAAAGCGTCCTAAGAATCCCGTTCCAAATAAATCAAACGCAATCCGTGCCTCGCTATTTTGGGCGTCACTATTTTTGCTGGCAATTTTTGTTATCTCTATGGTCGTTCAACCTGGCAAGATACCTGAAAAGTCATGGAATGACGTCTATACTCGGGCAAACAAAGGCGAGATTGGCAAGCTGATTGTCGAGGGGCGTACCGTGTATGTCATGCCAAAGGGCGAAAACGACACTATGAAAGCCACTGAGAAGACGCTTATCGGTGAAGGCTCGATCTACGAGCAGGGCCTCAACAAAGATACCAAGGCCGAAGTACAGTTTAAGACACCATCTGAGACAGGCACGACATTTATGAATCTGCTGAGTATTTTCTTGCCGGTGCTACTGATCGGTGGGTTATTCCTCTTTATGTTTCGTCAGGCCCAAGGTCAGAGTAACCAAGCAATGGGCTTTGGAAAAAGTCGCGCCAAATTATATGGCAGCGACAAAGAAAAAGTTGTCTTTGATGATATCGCGGGAAGTGATGAAACCAAAGAAGACTTGGTAGAGGTTGTTGATTTTCTGAAGCACCCGAAGAAGTTTGCTGATGTAAAGGCTCGTATACCAAAAGGTGTCCTGCTGGTGGGCCCTCCAGGAACCGGTAAAACCATGCTCGCTCGGGCCGTTGCCGGTGAAGCAGGTGTGCCGTTCTTCTCAATTTCGGGAAGTGAGTTTGTGGAGATGTTTGTCGGTGTAGGTGCATCGCGTGTGCGTGATTTGTTTGAAAAAGCTAAAAAGAATGCTCCATGTATTATCTTTATCGACGAGATCGATGCAGTTGGTCGCCGTCGTGGTAGTGGCATGGGTGGTGGACACGATGAGCGCGAGCAAACACTCAACCAAATACTGGTCGAGATGGATGGTTTCGAGACCGGTACCAATGTAATTGTACTTGCCGCAACCAACCGCGCCGATGTGCTTGATCCAGCCCTCCTGCGCCCTGGTCGGTTTGATCGCCGCGTCAATATTGATCTGCCCGATCGTAAAGATCGTGAAGCAATCATTCGTGTTCATATGAAAGACAAGCCAATGGATCAATCAGTTGATGTTGGTGCGCTTGCGGCTAAGACGGCCGGGAGCTCTGGTGCAGATCTGGCGAACATTGTGAATGAAGCAGCGATCAAGGCCGCTCGAGCAAATCGTAAAGTTATCAATAACGCTGATATCACTGAAGCGCTCGAGAAAGTTTCGATTGGCCCAGAACGTAAAGCCAAGATTATGAACGATGCCGACAAGAAATTGACTGCCTATCATGAGGCAGGACACGCGATTGTTGGTCACGTGCTACCGGATAGTGATCCCGTGCACAAAGTCACCATTATCCCGCGTGGTGGCACCGGCGGTGTGACATGGTTCTTGCCGCCAGAAGATAAAATGTATACGAGCATTATTGAGTTCAAAGATGTTTTGGCGCGAGCACTTGGTGGGCGCGTTGCTGAAAAGGTTGTCTTTGGTGATGATCGCGTGACAACAGGTGCCGGGTCGGATTTGCGTAAAGCAACCGAGATAGCCCGTAACATGGTGATCGAACAAGGTATGGGTAGCACATTGCGCGACCAGGTGTTTCATGAGGACAATGGTGGTATGGTGTTTGATCGTATGGTGCACGAGCGTCCGTATAGTGAAGACACCGCCAAGATGATTGATGACGAAGTGGAGACGCTTATCAAAGAAGCCGCCAAGCGTGCTGAGTTGGTGATCACTCACAACCGCAAACAGCTCGATGAATTAGCCGCAGCACTTCTCAAGGAAGAAACTGTCGATGAAAAGAGAGTCAAGGAGCTCCTAAAGAGCGCGTCTTTGCCGCATAGCGCAGCATTGTATTAGCGTCCTTTTTAAAAAAGGATATGGAGAAAAAACCTCGTCCAATCAGCCGAGTCAGAAGCGCTATGAATCGCGCCAATACCAGGCTGCCAATCAAAGCAGCAGCGGCTCTGCTGGCTGGGTCAAGCCTGCTAGCGAGCCTACTAGGACTGTTTCGCGATCGTCTGCTTAATAGTACCTATAGCAGCTATCCGGTCGGACTTGATGCCTATACCGTGGCCTTTATCATCCCGGATTTTATGTTCTTTTTGCTGACCAGTGGGGCATTGAGTGTCACGTTTATTCCGGTTTTTAATGAGCGATTAGGCGCCGGAAACAAATGGTCGGCCTGGCGGCTGAGCTATAGCATGATTAATTTTATGGCGTTACTGACGCTCATTGTGAGCGTCGTCATTATCCTTTTTGCTGATATATTGGTACGAGTTATTTGGCCGGGACTTGATGACAGCGGGCATGGACTTGCGGTAAGTATGATGCGGGTGATTGCCGTGAACCCGTTCATCTTTGCAGTGGCGAGTGTGATTGCGAGTATGCAGCAGGCAATTGGGCGATTTACGTTTTTTGCGCTGGCGCCGCTTATTTATAACATCGGGATTATTATCGGTATCACGGTATTTACCAACGGTATTTCGATTTTTGGGGTACAGATATTTGAGGGCGGAATCATGGGGGTAGCGCTGGGCGTGGTGCTCGGTAGTATTATGCAGTTGATCGTGAGTGCGCTGGGATTGATCGGCATGGGGTTTGATTATCGATTTAAAATTGCCTGGCAAAACAAAGGCTTTCGTACCGTGCTAAGCTTGCTGCCTGCGCGTTCGCTTGATCAAGGTGTTGACTATATCAATAGCCTCGTCGAGACAAGTCTAGCATCGCACATGGCGCGGGGCACAATCCGGTTTTATCAGCAAGCCTTGACGCTGCACATGGTGCCAGTAACGCTCATTGGCGTGGCAATTAGTACGGCAGCGTTTCCGCAGATGACCGAGCGTCTCAGCCAGGGCCGCCCTGACTTGTTTAAGAAAGAATTACAAACGATCCTAAGAGTAATCGTGTGGTTGGCAATGCCGACAGCAGTCATCGCGTATTTTGCCCGTGGCTATTTGGCGAACTTTTTGTTCAATGGTGGTAACTCGATTGTGGCGTCAACATTGGGTATTCTCACGATCGCGATTCTATTTCGTGCGGTCTATCATATCGCCTCGCGGGCGTTTTATGCTCAGCAAGACACGAAAACTCCACTGAAGATTTCTCTGTTTACGATTGGGCTTAATATATTTTTGGCGGTACTATTTACTATGCAATTTAACTGGGGAATTTACGGCCTCGCCTGGGCACAATCAATCGTAGCGGCGGTAGAGGTGGTGATATTATTCACGGTGATTTCGCGCCGGATCAAAGGACTATTTGATGCTGTGATGCAGCGAGCATTAGTACTCATGGCTGTCGCATCTATCGGCACGGCAATCGTGACATTTCAAACAGTCAAGATCTTTGAGCTCGCCGTGACGGATCAGAGTTTTGCTGCGACGTTTCCAAAGTTCGCCTTTATCGTAATGGTGGGGTTGGCAATATATGTTACGTTGTGTAAAGTATTTCATCTTCGCGAAGCAGATGTTGTGCTCTCCAAAATGCAGCAGGTACTATACACACAACTACGAGGTAAACGATGAAACAGGCAAGTATTCGTAATTTTTGTATCATTGCGCATATCGATCACGGCAAGAGTACGCTGGCTGATCGCATGATGGAATTGACGCACACGGTCGAAAAACGCGATATGAAATCACAGTTGCTTGACAGTATGGATCTCGAGCGAGAAAAAGGTATCACGATCAAGCTTGCACCAGTGCGTATGCGTTATCGCGATATTGATCTGAATCTCATTGATACGCCAGGACATGTCGATTTTAGCTATGAAGTGTCACGGAGTTTGCAAGCTTGTGAGGGGGCAGTGTTGGTGGTAGATGCCAGTCAAGGTATCCAGGCGCAGACGCTTGCCAATGTTTATCTGGCGCTTGAAGCTGATCTGCGGATCATTCCAGTCTTGAATAAAATTGACTTGCCAGCAGCTGATGTACCACGGGTAAGCGCAGAGATAATAAACTTACTGGGCTGTTCTGAAGATGATATTTTGAAGATTAGTGCCAAAACTGGCGATGGCGTAACTGATGTGCTCGATGCAATTATTGACCAAGTACCGCCGCCAGCTGGTGATGATACTGCACCGACACGAGCGCTGATATTTGATAGTTATTATGATGATTATCGTGGAGTGATATTGTATGCACGGGTTATTGATGGAATGCTTAAAAAATCTGATGAGATCCAAATGATCGCGACGAATGCACGCGGAATAGCGCTTGAAGTCGGTGCACTAAGTCCAACCATGAAAGCCGAAGCCTCGATCGACACGGGTGAGATAGGGTATATCGTGACCAACCTTAAAACAACACGTGACGCACGAGTGGGCGATACTATCACGATACGTACCGCCCCGGCGCAAGCTCCACTGCCAGGGTATAAGCTTGTGAAGCCATTTGTATATGCTGGGTTTTTCCCTGTCAGCAACGAAGACTACCAAGACCTAAAAGACGCGGTCGAAAAACTAAGTCTGAGCGATAGCGCCTTGCAGTTTGAGCCAGAGAATTCACCAGTATTAGGCTTTGGCGTGCGTATAGGGTTTTTGGGATTACTGCATATGGATATTATTCGTGAACGATTGGAGCGAGAATACAATCTCGATCTTGTTGTGACTAATCCGAGTACTGACTACGAGGTGACAATGACGAGTGGTGAACGGATCGATATTAAAAGTGCTAGTGAGCTTCCTGACGTGAGCAAGATTGCCGAGATTTGTGAGCCGTGGATCCGCGGTGAAATTGTCGTGCCGCAAGAATACGTAGGGGGCGTGATCCAACTGATTGTGGCAAAGCGCGGGTTGCAGAAAAATTTGAGTTATATCGATGCGCGGGCGTTGATTAGTTTTGAAGCGCCACTGGCGAATTTGTTGACTGATTTTTATGATCAACTAAAAAGCGTCACGAGCGGATACGGCAGTTTCAACTATGAGCTGGATGGGTACCGGGCTGAAGATTTAGTGCGGGTGGACTTCTACGTGGCGGGGGAAATCGTTGATGCATTGTCACTCATGACGCACCGTAGTGAATCACAGGCCTTGGGGCGTGAAGTCACGAAGAAACTCAAAGAAGTGATACCGCGGCAGAATTTTCAGGTACCGTTGCAGGCCGCAATTGGGGCGCGGTTTATCGCTCGTGAAGATCTGAGTGCCTTTCGCAAAGATGTCACAACCGGACTCTATGGCGGTGATGTCTCCCGCAAGAAAAAAGTTCTCGCCAAACAAGCCAAAGGTAAAAAGCGTATGAAACGGTTTGGCAAAATTGATATCCCTGCTGAAGCGTTTACTGTCATGCTCAAGCGTGACTAGTATGCTCGCAAGCCGTTTCATCATCATGCACTGTGCATGATGCTTTAGGGGGGAGGAGCGTAGTTTTGTGAATTTATTTCACCAAACAAGCGGAGGGCATGCCCCTCCTTAAGTTTATGTACGGTTTGGCAAAATTGATATCCCTGCTGAAGCGTTTACTGTCATGCTCAAGCGTGACTAGCATTTTTAGCACTCATTGACGCAGAGTGCCAAGTCACGCTATAATTCATAGTATGACAGAGCGCCAAGCCAAACTACTGACCGCTATCATTGAGCAATATGCTGAAATTGCTGTGCCAGTTGGCAGTATTACCCTCGCAAAGCTATTTGGTGTCAGTAGTGCCACAATTCGCAGTGATATGGCACAGCTCGAACTGGCTGGATATATTATGCAGCCGCATACTAGTGCGGGACGTATTCCTACCGACAAAGGTTATCGATATTATGTAAATCAGCTTAGTGAGCTTGATAGTTATGAAGAGCCAAAGATGCTCGATCGTGGCACACGAGCAATCGATGCTCGCGTAGCGACACATACCGACCGAACCGATCGAGCGATTCGGAGCGCGGTTGATAGCCTGGTGGAGTTGACACATAATCTTGGCCTGGCGACAATCGGTGATCAGCTCTATATGAGTGGGATGGCGAATCTCTTTTCACAGCCGGAGTTTGTCGATAGCTCGCATAATGTTCAGCAAGTAGCTCGCTTGCTGGATAATCTCGAGCCGTGGCTACGTGAGGCCGCGCCGAATGAGCCACTGAATGTGTTTATTGGTGCTGAAAACCCTGTCGGTAAAACGTCTGAAGCGAGTCTGATCATCAGCCGGTTTCGTTCACCCTATAGTGACCGCAGTTATATTGGTGTGCTGGGGCCAACCCGACAAGACTATGCGCGGGTGATGCGGCTAGTGCGTCATACCGGAGCGATGTTAGAGGAAGTATTATAAAAATTTTGTAACGAGTAAATAGTAGGTAGTAAATGGCAAAGCGCAAGAATACAGAAGAACTAGAGCAACAGATAGGCGAACTAACGGCTGATTTACAGCGGGTACGGGCCGATTTTGAAAATTATCGCAAGCGTGTCGATGCCGAGAAGCAATCAGCTCGCTACGCAGGTGAAGCCGGGACAGTACTGCGGTTGCTGCCTGTCGTCGATACCATCGAGCGTGCTGTGTTGCATATTCCAGCTGACATTGCCGACCATCAGTGGGTAAAGGGTGTCGCGGGCCTCGTGAAGCAGCTCGACGCGACACTTGCCGGACTGGAGCTAAAGAGAATCCCTGCCGAGGCTGGAAAGCCATTTGATCCTGAATTTCATGAAGCAATCCAGTTTGATGAAGAAGCCGAAGGCGAGCAGGAAGTGATCGCCGACGTACTGCAGCCAGGCTACACCTATAAAGGTACACCAATCCGCCACAGTATGGTCAAAGTTACACGAAAATAATCCTGAAAATTACCCATTTACAGAGAAACTAGCACTCTTGACATGTGAGTGCTAGTTTACTATTATGGGAGTACAAATTAGCACTGTGCTGCGAGGAGTGCTAATACATTAGCAACTATTCACTAGTAATGAATCAATAAAAGGAGAGTTATATGGGTAAAATTATCGGAATCGACCTCGGTACCACAAACAGCGCGATGGCATATATGGTAGCCGGCAAGCCTGAAGTAATTGCAAATGCCGAAGGCAACCGCACCACACCAAGCGTTGTAGCAGTGACCAAAAAAGGCGAGCGTATCGTTGGGCAACTGGCGCAACGTCAGCGCGTGACAAATGCCAAGAATACTATCTATGGCGTCAAACGTCTTATCGGTCGTAAGTTTAGCGACAAAGAGATCCAAAAAGATCACGACATACTGCCGTTCGAGATCGTTAAAAAAGGCAATGGTGTTGCGGTTAAGATGGCTGACAAGGATTATACTCCCGAAGAGATCAGTGCAATGACACTCAGCAAGCTCAAAGCCGATGCCGAAAAGCACCTCGGCGAGCCGGTGACCGAAGCAGTGATCACGGTACCGGCCTACTTTGACGATAGCCAGCGTCAAGCAACCAAGGACGCTGGCAAGATTGCCGGACTTGAAGTCAAGCGCATCATCAATGAGCCAACTGCAGCCGCACTTGCCTATGGGCTTGACCAAGGCAAAGAAGAAAAGATTGTTGTCTTCGACCTTGGTGGTGGTACCTTTGATGTGTCAGTCCTTGAGCTTGGCGATGGGGTATTTGAAGTAAAGTCGACCAATGGTGACACGCACCTGGGTGGTGAGGACTTTGACAACCGTATCGTTAACCACTTCCTCGATGAGTTTAAGAAAACCGAAGGTATTGACCTCAAGGGTGACAACGCCGCAATGCAGCGCCTCAAAGACGAAGCCGAAAAAGCCAAGAAGGAATTGTCGAGTACGCCACAAGTTGAGATTAATCTGCCGTTTATTACGGCCGATGCCGATGGCCCAAAGCACTTTGAGTACACACTAACTCGCGCTAAGCTTGAAGACCTGGTAAAAGACCTTGTTGATAAAACAGCTATCCCGGTCGAAAAAGCTCTCAAAGATGCTAAATTGACGGCCAAGGATATCGACAACATTGTGCTAGTAGGTGGCATGACTCGTATGCCTGCCGTTGTCGAAAAGGTAAAACAAATCTTTGGCAAAGACCCGATGCAGGGAGTCAACCCTGATGAAGTTGTAGCGATCGGTGCCGCAATTCAAGGTGGAGTGCTAGCGGGTGACGTCAAGGACGTACTGCTGCTCGATGTAACGCCACTGAGCCTCGGTATTGAAACCATGGGTGGTGTGACGACAAAACTGATTGAGCGCAATACAACTATTCCGACGAGTAAGAGTGAGACATTTAGCACCGCTGCCGATAATCAACCCCAGGTTGAGATACATGTACTCCAGGGTGAGCGAGAATTTGCCAATGACAACAAATCTCTTGGTAAGTTTGTGCTCGATGGTATTGCGCCAGCACCGCGGGGTGTACCACAGATTGAAGTAACATTTAACCTCGACGCCAACGGTATATTAAATGTCACCGCCAAAGACAAAGGCACCGGTAAAGAGCAATCAATCACTATCCAAAACTCTGGCAACATGAGCAAAGATGACATCGAAAAGGCACAGAAAGAAGCCGAACTTCACGCCGATGATGATAAGAAAAAGCGCGAAGTGATCGATATGAAAAACCAGCTCGAAAACGCCATCTATCAGGCCAAGAAAATGCCCGATGAGTACAAAGAAAAGATCAGCGACGATGATAAAAAAGTTATCGAAGATGCGGTGAAAGCTGCCGAAGGCAAAAAAGATAGCGACGACAAAGACGAAATTGAAGCTGCCCTCAAAGCCCTCAACGATGCGATTATGCCAATCGGTGCCAAGATGTATGAAGCTGCCTCGAAAGACGAAGAGCAGCCAGCTGAAAGTGGTAAGCAAAAAGCCGAAGGCAAAAAGTCCGACAAAGACCAGCCGGTTGAAGGCGAAGTTGTAGACGAAAAGTAACAACTGATCCAGGTGTATCTCATTAATTCCTGCCTACTCATGAGTAGGCAGGAATTAACTTTTCAAAAATATTATTGACATCATAAATTTTTATGCTTATAGTTAACACAGATATGCTATAGTTAAGTGGAGCAAAGCGGTGAAAAAACAAAAAGTTCAACAACATATGATTCGTAAATTTATTGCACGTTCTCTTGTCATCACTATTAGTTCATTTGTCGTACTACTTCTCGGCGCCACTAGCGCAACAGTATCTGCGGCGTCGTGTGCTAGTGAGCCGTCAACTAAAACTGGTCGTATTGTTCAGACCGTTACGATCCCTCAAGATGGGGCATATACGATATGGAGTAGGCTCAGTACGCCTTCAAGTCAACCTGTGAGTTACGTGCTTTATACAAACGGTAATTGTATTACGGTCGGACAAAGCGCCCTTACTCCAAATGCATTTACTTGGGTAGACTACCAAGATGGCGTTACGACAAACAAGATCAACCTTACGTTAACAGCTGGCCAGCATCAAATTGTTCTTACTGCAGGTACGCAGCTGCTTGAGGTTGACCGTGTTCTCTTTATCGCGGATGGTTGCACGCCAACAGGAACTGGTGATAACTGTATAGTGGCCTCGTCGACGACTTCTCCCTCTACATCCTCAAGCCCCAATGCGGAAAATAGTGCGAATGCTGCTGCCCAGGGAGGATCGTATCTTGCGAAAACGGGAGTTAATACGATACAGATTATTTATGCTGGAATAGCAATAATAATGTTAGGGTCTGCGGTACTATTATTGCGCTACAGGCGAGGAGCGCGACGATTTAGTTCTACACTGTTCGTCATCGGGGGAATAGTAGCGCTGATGCCGGCTACTACTGTTTTTGCTAGTACTTCACCACCATCGATTGAGCCTGATCTGGCCGGGGCTATCGAAGGAGGGCGCTTGCTGACAAGAGCGGGAGCATCCCAGGGTAAGGTATTCCAGTTCAATCTTCCACAAGTATGTGGCGTTGCAGGATATCAAGGTGATAGCTCTGCATTGCCTGAGTTTAAGGATATGTATCCTGCGAAGTGGAGGTCAGACTTTAGCTTTGGAGATATATTGAATGCTACAGGCGCAACGTATGAGAATTTCTCATTGCCTACTGAAGTTTTTGTCGAATCAGACGATGTGACGTTACAGAATTTCTATGTATCACCCGGCAGTGGTTACTACCCAGTTCGCACTGATGCGCGTAATCCTGGTGCGAATCTCACGATTAAAAATGCAACGATAGCAGCCAGTGGTGCGACGGACAACAGTTTACTAAAAGGCATTGTTATGCACGACAATACTCATATTCAGAATGTACACATATCTGGAGTACATGATGGGATTGCTGCGGGTACGGACGGTCTTATCGAGAATACATGTATAGACAATTTGGCCCTAACACCGAATTCACATAATGACGGTATTGAGATATATGGCGGGGAGAATATCACAATACGTAATTCAGAGATTAACAACACCATTCCTCAAACAGCAGCAGTGAATATTACTAATGAATATGGCTCAGTAAATGAAGTGCTTATCGAGGACACAGTATTATCGGGCGGAGGATACACGATATATGTCCGGGGGGATGGAAGCTCAGGTGCACCGGTAACAAACATTCGTTTTCGCAATGTTACTGTCTCAAGCCCGGGGCAGTATGGCGTGATTAGTTATCAAGGTGCGCCTGGTGCGATAGTTGAATGGGATGTCAAAGACGCTAACGGTAACCCAATTCCTGCTCCATAGTCGCATAGCTTTACTTTTTGCTGAGAGTATGGCTAAATAGAATCAACCAATATAAGGAGGAGTCTATGGAGCTTAGACGTTACCAGTGGGTGGGGCTACTGGCTGGCGTGCCATTGTTTTCAGGCGCGTGGCTGAGTGCTTTTTATAACACACCATGGTGGGGGATTTTTGGCCTCATCGTAACGGCATGGGGGCTATATGTCGCCAACCAAGTTGAGAGACGAGCAACCAATCAAGTACAGGCCGAGCGCGGTATCATTGCAGGACTGCTCGCAGGTATAGCTGCACGCGTCCTAGGGTATATTGCCATGATGATCGCAGGGTCGAGCACTACAGTAGCATGGCGTGACCTCGGTGATATGTTTAAGGTAGTATTGGCAGGTGACTGGATGGCAACAGTGCTGCTGCTGGTTGTTGTGGGTGGTCTTGGTGTGCTGATGGCAGTACTCGAGCCAGACGCAAAAACTGTGGGAAAGAAAGGATAACGCCATGACTGAAAAAGACCTATTTCGCACTACTTTGATTACACTTGGATCGACAATTGTCTTGCCGCTCATCGTCGGTGTAAGTGGCCTCGCTGCACCAGGAGACAAGCCTACTAATGATCTTATCAAGTCATATGTCGGTACGAGTGCCGTAAAGACTGAAGAATCAAAAGACACTGCCAAAACTGATGAAGCAAAACCGACAGATCAAAATAAATCGACTGATCAAGCCCAATCATCTGATACACCAAAAACTGATGCTGCAGTACCAGCTGCCGGAGCTGCTCCGGCAAAAGCTGCCGGTAGTTATACGGTGAAAGCTGGTGATACGTACGGGTGTATCGCTGAACACTACTATGGTAGTTATGACCAGTGGCCAAAAGTATATAATGCAAATGCTGGTTGGCCTGGCTTCAACGAGTATGACCTTGCGGTTGGTGCATCGCTGCAGATGCCAGCCGTGAGTGCGGCTGAAGCACTGCCAAAGACTGATCTTTGCAAGTAACTGCTTTCTCAGCCCAAAAACATACCGTGAGTTATCACGGTATGTTTTGTTTACGAGATTGCCATCAGTTCAATATCGAAAACCAAGTCGCTATTTGCGGGTATATTTGGTGAGGGTGAAGAGGCGCCATAGGCTTGTGCTGCCGGTATGACAAGTCGTCGCCAGCCACCAACTTTCATGCCCGGTACACCGAGGCTCCAGCCTTCGATAACGCCACTGAGCGGAAAGCTAATAGCATCACCAAAGTCATGTGATGATTGAAATATAATGCCATTTTTGCACAGTGCGCCCGTGTAATGTGCGGTCACGGTGTCGCCCGGCTGGACTTCGGCTCCTGTGCCGATTTCTTTGTCGATTATCTCGAGTTCATTTACTTTGTCGCGGGGTTCAAAGTCCGCTAGTTTGGTTCCTTCGTATCTCATACCTACTAGTATACGTCTTACTGGTCGGATTCGGTACGACTATCGAGATATTTTTTGAGTAGCTCGAGGTCTTCTTTGTCTTTGTTGCGCCCTAGACGTTTCTTGCAGGCAATAAGCTGATCAACACTCATAAATACCACGCCATCTTTTGTGAAGGCATCTTTTTGTAGTCGCTTCAGATCGCGACCCATCCAGGTCATCATCATATGGTAGCCGTTGCGTGAAAGCACTCGTTTGCCGTCATCATGCACAAATTCTTTCCATTGTTTTTTATCATGATAGGTTTTATAAAGTTGCTCACTGACGACCATATCGACATCATGCGCATCTCGCAGGCCCAAGGTCTCCATAACACCACCGCCAATCACGACATACTGGGTTGGTGAAACTTCGAGTCGTTTCACCATATCGATTGTCGTGCGACGAGCATTGGGGTGCTTCACAATTGCCGCATTGAGTGTTGAAAATATCATGTCATCGCCGATGAGCTGACCGATACCGAATTCATCGAACTGTTTGCGCAGAGCTGGAGTTACATGCGCAAAACCGAGACGTATCTCATTGGCATGCAATTGGGTATGAAGTCGTGTGATACCATCGACTGCCGTGTAGTCGATAGCATCAATCGCGCCAGCATCGATGATAAGTGTATCAACCGGTTCACGAGCTTCCTTGATCGCAGCATTGACGCGTTCAATAAAGTATTCGACATTGTCGAAAAACAATGGTCCATCATACGCATATACTAGTAATCCTGGCGGACGTGATGTGTAGCGATGATGCGGATCAATCCGTTGCTGGCCCCATTCTGATAATGTATCGTCGCGTAGAAGCACTTCATCCTTTGGATGGTATTGTCGTCGCAGTCGCTCCATCAGCGATATGATCACTGCTATCAGTACGCCCTGTCGTACGCCAAATAATGCTACGCCTAGCAATGCGATCATTGCAATGACAAATTCATTTTGGTGCGTTGCTCCAATGCGACGCAGTTCACCGATACGAATGAGGTGAAGCCCGATTACAAACACTACTGCCGCAAGCGCTGGTGCGGGAATATATTTAAACAAATTAGTACCAAATAGTAGCAATAGGCCGATTAGTACGCTCATAAATACATTGACCATCTTCGTCTTGCCGCCTGAGTGCTCGGCTGCCATAGAGCGCGGCGGGCTACCGTTGAGGGCAAAACCATGCGTCAGGGCGGACACGGTATTGGCGGCACCCAGTGCTAGCAAATCACGATTAATATCAACTGGCTCATCATGGTCGGCGGCTTGAGAGCGTATGACAGCTGAACTTTGGGCCAATATGACAAGCGCGATAGAGAGGGCTGTCGGAATGAGCAGGAAAAGCGCCTCAATCGACAGAGGCGGCAGCGATAATGAGGGTAAACCACTCGGGATTACGCCGACAAGTTTGACGCCAAACGACTCGGCATTAATCATCGACGAAAAAACCGATGCCGCGACGATACCGATGAGGATTCGCGGATATTTCTTGGGGAGCAACGTACTGCAGGCGACAACGATCAGGGCAATAACAAGTGATAAGACGTGCATCGAAGGCAACCCCATGATAAAGCTTTGGATTTGGTGCAGCGTGCTGCCGGACGACTCGACACGAAGCATTTCAGGGAGTTTATGTACCATGAGCTGTACACCAATACCAGAAAAGAATCCTACGAGAACTGGCCGCGATATCAGATCAGACAAAAACCCAAAACGAAAGATTGATAGCAGCAATAGCAATGCACCGGTTGCGATACCAAGCAGTACGATTGATTCACTATGCGAATACGTTCCTGCCAGCACACCAGCACCCGATGCCACAAGGGCGGCCGTGGCAGAGTCTGCTCCGACAATAAGACGTCGTGATGAGGCAAAGATCGCGAACACAATCGGAGCAAACAGTGCGGTATAGAGCCCAGTCTCTAGTGGCAGTCCAACAATAGCCGCAAAACCAAGTGATTCTGGCACGGCAATGGCGGTGACGACCAATGCTGCGATAAAATCAGACTTTGATGAGTGCTTAATATAACGAGATATAACTTTTGTTGTTGATATTTTTTTCATAATGCTTACGGTACTATTGTACTCTCAAGACTCTGTGAGGAGCAAGCGACTAGCACTCTTTACATTTGAGTGCTAGTTTTTTATACTGGGTACAGATGTCAAAA
>CAZKIA010000001.1:56034-129916 GCA_964552765.1 uncultured Candidatus Saccharibacteria bacterium | reverse complement strand
CTGAAAACATCTGGTTTTTGCTCCGCAAAACCAAAGAAAAAGCCGCCCTTGCGGGCGACAATTTCCGTTCTAGTACAATTTTGGCTCATTTTTACAACGAAGCTCGAACCTATTTTCAGCAAAATGCCTAAAGCTCGGCCCGCCGCCTAGCGCACGCAAGCGTGCGCTGCGCCCCGACAGAAAAACCCTTTGCATTTTTGAGATTTCCCCCCGCCGAATTTCTTTTGAATTAGGAAAAGGGATTTTTCTGTCGGGTGCGCTTACTTTTGTGCTTTCAGCACCATTTCAACTTCAGGAATAGGGGTCATTCCATTTTGTATTGCTGCATCATCTTCAACTTTGGTGTCTGTCTGTTCAAAGCCATGCCGCTTGTAAAAATCTATGGCGTTTTGATTGTAGCTTGCAACACGCAAGAATATATCTTCATCTCTACCATGCCACTCAAGAGATTTTTGCAGCAAGTCGCCACCAATGCCTTTGCCTTGCGCTTCGGGTAGGACGTATATTGCTCCGATACGGCGCTTGCCGTCCATGATGCCCGGAGCAACAAATCCGACAATCTTGCCGCTGTCACGAACAATGAAAGTTGCACGTTTTTCGCCAGTTGATTCAATGCCTTGTTTCCAGCGTTCCACTTTTTGAGGTATCAGTTCGCCGTTCTCGCCCTCAAGCCTTGTTTTTAAGTCCTCGTAAGTTACGCCAGCTTCTTCGTTTGGGTAGGTATCAAGCCATGTTCGGCGTTGCACATCAAAGACTTCGGCTGCGTCCTCTGGCTTTGCAGCTTCTACTTCTAACGGTTGTTTGGAAAACTCTTGCGTCATGGTTTCAAACTCCTTTACGACATTTTGAAACTGTAAATTATCCTCATCAGTATACGGCGCACCGAGCTCGTGAAAGCCAAGTTTACCGAGCAAGTTCTTAGAACCCTCGTTATTGGTAATATATCTTGAGTAAACTTGGGCATAGCCTTGTTTCTGCAAGTGTTCAATCACGGCGGCGGTTGTTGACAGACCTATGCCTTTGCCTCGGGCTTCTGGGCTGCCTATCATAATGTGTACAGACGGACTTTGCAGATATTCTGATGGCTCAAGGTCTACCCATACTGAACCTACGACTTTATCCTCATAGGAAATCATCCAATTGAGCTGATTATCCTTTTCTATAAAGTCTTTTACTCGTTCTTTTTCTTGTTCAAGGGTCGTGGGCTTATTGTCTGCGGCAGACACTCCCATGAGAGAAAGCGTATTACGCCCCAATTCGCCCTCAAGCCATTGAACGCCCAATGCTGCGTCTCGCTCAATGTCGGGTTCAATAAGATGTACGCTTGGGTTGTTTGTTTCAAGGTCAACGGTTTTCATAGTTTATCCTTTATGATACTAACTGTCTGGTCGATATCGTGCTTAGTAGTATCAAGTCTTATGAAATCATCATAGAAATCTGCGGTTGAGAAATAATCGTGGTGTGTAGTTACCGCCTCGGCACCCATAGCGATATCTTTAGATCTACCTACATCACGCATTTTGACCGTGTCCAGCTCTGGTAGTAACAGTATCTTATGCGTGAGAGTAATGTGCCTAGCAATCTGCTTCCATGCTGGCTCGTTGATATAGCCATTTATTATGACGTTATAGCCAGCGTCCAGAAAACTACGTGCGAGTATGCTAATATTCTGTCCTAGTAGCTTCCACTGGATAACGCCCTCGGGCGTTTCATCATATACAAACCCGTTCACAATAAAATGCTTAACGTGGTCAGCGTCAATATTCACGCAACGGTCTATTTTCTCAGCGAGCTTGCTAGCGACCGTGCTTTTACCGGCACCAGCTGGACCAGTAATGGCAACGACAAAAAGTGTTGTTTTCATAAGCCTATTATATCCTTAATCTTGTTGTAATGGCACTAATCTATCTGGTCTTGACCAAGTAGACGCGCACGCATTTCTTGAAAACGTTTTTGTTCTGTTGCAGCCAAGTCTTTCGGCTGCCCAGTCTTGCCATTACCGTGAACAGTTTTTGCACCAGCTTTGCCTCCAATGAGGTTAATGACTGGTATGACTATCGGGCTACGCTCAGTATGCTCGTACATAAAGTGCGTTATGAAATCTTTAATCTCTGCCTTGAAACGGTCTAGGTCGATACGTTTGTATCGTTGTCCAACGGCACGCCTCAATTCAAAACGAAATGCTTTCATAAGTTCGTCATTATCTTTCATGGCGATAAAGCCACGGCTGATAATATCCGGGCTTGTGAGTAACTGACCAGATTTTGTATCTACCGTCAGTACAACAGCCAAGATACCTTGTTCGCTCAACATAAGTCTGTCTTTGACGACAATACCACTGACAACAGTTCCGTTTTGGTCAACAAGTAAGCTACCGTGTGGCACTTGTTCGCCAGTCTCAATGGAATTAGCAGTCAGGTATAGACTGTCGCCATTGTCTGGGAGTAGTACATTGTTTCTCGGTAAGCCCTCTTGAATACCCAGCTCAGCATGATAGGTTCGGCGTAGT
Organism: uncultured Candidatus Saccharibacteria bacterium; assembly: GCA_964552765.1. Lineage (GTDB taxonomy): Bacteria > Patescibacteriota > Saccharimonadia > Saccharimonadales > Saccharimonadaceae > JAPUDQ01. Next base: position 127,407 of record CAZKIA010000001.1, on the reverse strand, counting down.
GTGCCAGCGTGAACAGGTATAAAGAACTTTGGTTTGACCATAGCTATCATTTCCCGTAGTTCATCACGCTTAGCATGACCCGAAACGTGCAGTGGACCACAACCGTCTAGCTCATAGGTTGGGTGGCGAAATAGTCGCACACCTTTCTTGCTTAAACGATTTCCCAGTTGGTCATACCGTATTTCGTTGCCTGGAATTGGAGATGAACTGATAATAACCGTGTCGCCCTCGTTAAGATTGACATATTTATGTTCACCCTCACTCATGCGCTGCAAGGCTGCATTTGGCTCACCCTGACCACCAGTACACATAACGAGGAGTTGGTCGGCTGGTATGTTTGCGCTCTGGCTAATAGATACGATCGTACCCTTTGGTACTTTCAGTATGCCTTGCCTAACGGCAATCTCTGCATAGGCGAGCATGCTGCGACCCTCGAGTGCAACTTTGCGTCCAGCTTGCACGGCAGCGTTTATAATCATTTGCGTTCGGTTGATATTGCTAGAGAATACCGCAACAAAAATACGACCTGAGGCATTAGTGATGACGTCAGTAAAGCTATCTTGCAAGGTGTGTTCGGTCGGTGTACGACCCTCTATGTCTGCGTAGCTACTATCTGAAAGTAACAGCAGTACACCCTCATCACCGAGCTGTTTGAGCCGAACCTTATCACTCGGTCGATTGTCTAGTGGTTCGGGGTCAAGTCGGAAATCTCCTGTGGCAATAATTTTGCCAACAGGCGTTTCTATACAAATAGCTGCTGGGTCTGGTATAGCGTGAGTAACACGGATAAACTCAACAAAGAAACTACCGATTTTGTGCTTTGCATGGTCGTCAATATTAACAGTTACAAGGTCGGGCTGAAAGTTACTTTCTGTCAGCTCGTCTTGAAAAGTTTTCTCAATGACGCCAATAGTATAGCGTGAGCCATAGATTGGCGCAGGATACTTTGGCACCGTGTGGCGTAAGCCGCCAATATGGTCAAGGTGTCCGTGCGTAATCACATAGGCTTTAATTTTGTGCTTGATAGTTTCAAGATATGCCGTGTCGTTAATTTCGTAATTAACACCGGGCAAGTCAACGCCGAGATTGTTGCCGCAGTCTAAAATAATGGCTTCGTTTTGATATTCAATAACTGCCATATTCTTTTCACCGACATCATCAAGCCCACCCAAGAAAGTAAGCTTCAGTTTATCTTGAGTGTCTACGATTTTATTTGCACGCTTCGGCTGCTTTTGGCTAGCGTCAGCGTATTGACTGACAACACGGTGAGCGTCATCTTGGTTGCGTTTTTGGGCGCGAATAGCCGCACCACGAGTTTTTTTAGTTAGGTTCATATTTTCCTTACATTTGTTATAGGTTTATTAGTTTCTAAAGGGGTTATTTTTATGAAATAGATATACAAAAAGTGATAAAGAGGGACTTGCTTTACTTCCAAGAGAGGGGCGGAAGTTAGTAATTGCTTAAAGAGAAAATCTTAGGCTAACTATGAGTATAGCAAATAATACAACTTATGTCAACACTTTTATAGATTATTTGCAAATTGCCCCTGTTTTGGTTGCGCGAAACGCGGGCGACTGTGTCGCCCTGAGCCACGCCGCCTCTGCCCTCAAGGGCAGGCGAACCGACAGAAAAATCCCTTTTCCTAATTCAAAAGAAATTCGGCGGGGGGAAATCTCAAAAATGCAAAGGGTTTTTCTGTCGGGGCGCAGCGCACGCTTGCGTGCGCTAGGCGGCGGGCCGAGCTTTAGGCATTTTGCTGAAAATAGGTTCGAGCTTCGTTGTAAAAATGAGCCACGGAAATAGTCGGTCGTTAGACCGGCTTTTTTCGTGGCTCCTGGAGCGGATTCGAACGGGCAGTCTGTGCTAGACTACCCCGGCATCCGCCAGCTGGCGGACGGAACCCTCTCCCTAGTGGTTAGTGACCGTTGTTAATATTCGAAATTACATTATAATATGTTTATATGATTGATCTAAAAAAAGTCTCCTATCAGCATGGAGGCCAGGAAATTATCCATGATATCTCATTCTCTATAAATAGTGGTGAAAAAATAGGTCTCGTAGGCCCAAATGGTGCTGGAAAGACAACGCTCTTGAAGCTTATTAACGGCGATCTTATCCCAACCTCTGGCGAGATAGTTAAGGTCAGGGAGGAAATTGGTATTTTGCCACAAGATTTGCGTGAGTGGCTTGACCATAGCGTTCATGGATTTATCGAAGAGGTGACGGGCGTTAAGGATGCCCGTGAAGGTTTTGATGAGCAATGCGCAAATCTTGAACGTGATTCGAGCGAGCGAACATTGCTTCTGTATGCTGATGCGCTAGAGCGATACGATAAATTTGAAGTTGCTTCGTTTGGAGCAAATCTTGAAAAAGCATTAAAGCGTGCTGATATTGGAGCGATCGATACTAGCAAAGAAATTGGTAATTTTTCAGGTGGTCAGCGCACTCGCATTGCACTTGCGGCAGTTTTTGCGTCGCGCTATGACGTCGTATTACTTGATGAACCGACAAATAATCTTGACGAAAAAGGGGTCGTGGTTTTAGAAAAGTTTATTGCAGGATCGAATGCTGCTTTTGTGATGGTGTCGCATGATCGTCGCTTCTTGCGAAATGCAACAAGTCGAATTATAGAGTTGATGGGTGGCGATCAGGGCGTACGTCAATATGGCCTTGGATATGACGAATATATTGAGGCGAGGGAAAAGGCCAAACAAGCTACATTTGATCGATATGAACAGTACGAGAAGGAGAAGAAGCGGCTTGAGCGCGCAGCAAAAGCCGCCCGAATAAAAGCGAATTCAGCAGGCTCAAATAGATCAAGCTCTGATAATGATAAGCTCACAGCACATTTTCGTAAAGAAAAAGCAGCAAGTGGCTTAGCGAGTGCCGCAAGTAGCATGAGCACCAGGCTTGGACATTTGGATGAGCCTGAGCGCCCAGAGGATGATGTGTCATTGAACTTTTTGTTCAAAGAGCAGGATAACAAGAAGTTGGCACTACTGACTGTATCAAATCTCACGGTATCATATGACGACCGTAAACCTATAGGCCCTGTATCGTTTGCGTTGCGATCAGGCGATAAGATATTGCTATCAGGTGCAAATGGTTCTGGTAAGACGTCGATATTACGGGCAATTACCGGTCGCAATAAGAATGTAGTAGGTGATGTTCACATAAACAATAATGCAGGAATGATATACATTGATCAGAATCAGACACTACCCTTACCTAATCAGTCTGCAATCGATAATATTCGTTATCTAGCTCCTTCTCTTGAACTTCATGAAGCCATTAATTTATTGCTAAGATTCAATATCAAAAAAGATGTCTTGCAGTCTACGCCAGGAGAAGAGTTGAGTGGTGGTGAACGCGCTAAAATTTTACTGGCAGGAGTCGCTGCGAATAATGCAAATCTACTTATTCTTGATGAGCCGACAAATAATTTAGATATTCCCACCATAGAAGCGTTAGAGACGGCACTAAGAGATTATAAAGGCGGGGTGTTACTTGTCTCACATGATCGTGATTTTGTAGGTCACATCGGTATAACCGATGAAGTAAAGATTACATAATATTATTGACCAATAATTTAATAATTGGTATCATTTCATTAGATTAGGGGACTTCCCTGGTCGTACCCACGATCTCCCTTGGAGGTATGCTATGGGAGGAATCAACTGCCCACCAGGCGGCGGTGGTATCTCAGACGAGTTCATGTCTGAGTACATCGCCGAACTGGCGAGCTACAGCAAGTCACTGTTCGGTGCGTCGGCCAACTTCTATGCGGCGAATGTCGCAATCGAGGAGGCGGTCCTGTCGAATGGTGATGTCGTCTGTGCTGTTCAGCTCCTGGACTCGTGCATGCGTGCGCTTTCCGATGCTGTCAGCACACTTGGCACTGTCGCTTCTCTCTGGTCATCTGTTCGTTCGCCCGAAGTTGACTTCGGCGAGCAGCAGCAGATGATCTCTGAGGCGCGGGGCCTGGTCGAGGTGGCGTGCCTGGAGTTGCAGGGCATGGACGTGCGTGATTCATTGCAGGGATCGCTGTGGCGAGATCCTGCTCTGACGCAAGCGTTCGTCGGTGCCCTCAAAGCCCTCAGCGAGGCAACCGAGTGGCAGGCCACGTTCGCACAGGCGCTTGCGCCGGCGAACCTCATCGCCAGGTGAGACTCAAGATCGTTTGGGCTGGGCGGACTAGTGTCTGCCCAGCCCAAACAAAAAAATCGTGTTATAAATATGTATGAAATAATTGATACCCCATTTTCTTCAGTAAAGACAGTCAGGCTAGAGGACGGAGAAGATTTTCGACCCTGCGCTACTGGTGTTGACGTTGATGAATTAAAAGTACGGACATTAATGGAGGACCTGGAAGGTCGAGCTGGAATTGGTGGCGGCCTCGCTATTGCTTCGGCCGCACATATTGATAAGCAGGAATCAGTAAAAAATTCCCGAGAGGAGGCAATCGAAAGAGTATCCTTGGCTGCGTGGTGGGCACTTGATCGACCATTTGTTGATCAAGTTAGTAATGAACAAATAGCACTGATACTTCGTAAAAATAAGATTGTAATTCCTGGAGATTATTCAGTATGTGTGGGATATGTTGAATCGATTGATCCGGGTTATCACGTTGCTTGTGCGATTATGACAAATAGCCAGCAATATCCCTTTGCGGTACTTGGAGGCGGATGCTCAGCTAGCGGAGAACGTGCTGCTGAGAAAGCGATATTTGAGAGCTTTCAATCATGGACTGCGAGCGATTGGATACGTAAGAATCGAAAGCCCGAAGAAAGGGTGTATTGGGATACAGGAGAGCTCTATCGTCGATCGAGACAACTTTTGGAGTTTACAAATGCAGATATGGGCACAGATCATCATAGTTTTTCTAGTGCTAAATCTGTTTTTGATAACCTAAAGGTACGGTCAACATTTTTTGACGGGACATATATTACCGAAGTTATTGCGCCAAATGCTATGCATTCATCCTCAGTGCTACTTGCACGATTAGCGATGAGGCATGATGAGCGTATTACGGTCTTTACTCAACATAATTTTTGAATTTATTAATGAGACATTACTCAATACGTACTGCGCGTTTAAAGCTGCGTTCGGCGGATTCGTCAGCATAGCGGGCGATGGGTTTACGTACAAACGTCGCAGGGCCTTTTCGTCTGGTGTCGACATCTTCGAGAGAGCTGAGAAAATAATTGTCCATCAGCCATTCGCGGCCAGGAGTTGTCTCCCCGACCACTACAAAATGCCATAATTTTTCACCCCATTTTTCACTAGCAACAATTTCTGGTTTGGAAGCAAGCTTGAGCGTGCCAACAGGCATTGCGGCAATGACTTTTTCGATAATGTTACGGCCAACTTTTTCGTTGTTAGCGAAAATATCAATCGCAATGCGGCGTAATCCGCGCGGTGTTACTTTGACCCCCTGGATATGTTGGTTGTGCAGCCAGACGACTTCACCGTTGAGGCTGCGAAGCTTGGTGGATCGCAGTGTCATTCGCTCGACAACACCGCCAACGTCCATAAATGGTTCAATGCGAATAAAATCTCCAACATGAAACCAGCGCTCAGCAATCATGGCCGCACCAGCAGTAATGTCGCGCAGGATCATCCCGACAGTGGCGCTTGCGATGACGATGAAAAATGCACTAGCTCCGATGGTCGCAGCAGACAAGTTCGCACCAGGGCTAAGCAGTTGCCAGGTATAAAATGCTACAACACCAATGACAAGTGCTCGGATCAGGGCAATACTAATACTCAAATATGTTTCAATGCGCCGGAGCATAATACGTCGATCATTGCTGGTCGCGGTGTCAGAGCGTAGTGAGATAAACTGTGCGATACGAATAATAAGCCGAGCAACGTATTCGCTAAGCCAGTACGCAACAATGATAGAAATAATCAAAATCAAAAGCGAACGCATTGAGTTTGGTTTGACCAAAAACCCATGAATCTCTTTGATAACGGTTGTTGCTATATCATCCATGCCGACATTGTATTGTACGGGATAGCGCGCTTGGTGCCAAATTGTCTATGGTCGACGCCGCAAGAAGTAATAAACCAGGCACATACTAACGAAGATACTCACAGCTGCAATCGCCCAGAACATTGCCGGGTTTTCAACCACTGACGGCAGGGCGACATTCATACCAAAGAGTCCGGAAATCATTGTCGGAATTGTGACAGCAAGAGTGATGACGGTTAGTAGGCGAATTGTTTCGTTCAGGCGTGTATCCATAACAGCTCGATAGCTATCACGAACATTGGTAATCGTACGCAGAAGGCTCTTACAGCGGACAATCACTTGTTCGAGGTCAATCGAAAGGTCTTCGACAAGATCGCGGTCGTCTTCGGTAAGTTTGAGGAATTTTCCTGATAGCAACTTCTCAGTTGCAGCGTTAGCAGGGATAAGTGCGTCAAGGTAATCATTGAGCTTGCGTTCATATTCGACAAGGGTTGCAATATCGCGCGAACCGAGTGCGCCGAGGTCTGACGTCGCGGCACGTGTTTGGCGATTGATAGCCGAGACACGAGAATAGTATTGCTGTGAGATCATGTCGAGCATCAGCAGGAGCAGCTGCCGGTGCTTAAGGGTAGTAATACGTTGTGAGTCAATGAATGGCTGCCATAATCGCCCGAGTGAATCACGACTCAATGTGATGATATGATCGCCGGTTAACGCAAACATGATTGGTGTCGTGAAGCTGTTAAACGCATCCCCAACGTCGGGTACGCGGGTAATAAAATACAGTACTCCATCGGTTTGCTCGATACGTGGTACCTCATGTGGATCGAGTGCATCATTGATAAGATCGGCATCGAGCCCAAGGGCGACAAGCTCAGCCGTTTCGGCCTCATCTGGTTTTTCGCAGCGTATCCATTGACCATCTTTTAATGCGGGTTGGGCCGAGATAGGAGCATCAACGATCGTAGAGGAGAGGTACTGTAGCATGTGTTAATAGTATCATCTTGAGTAGTAGCTATGCTATAGTGAGAAAAAGCATAAACAATTATACGATGATGAGGAGAGAATATAGATGCAAGATGTAGCGGTTGCGTATGCGATGTTTAACTTTCAAGATTTTACACAAAATATAGGACTATTTTTAGATTTTATTGGTATCGTTGCAATCTTGATTGGAGCAGTAATTGCTACTATTAGTGTAGTAATAAAATTCTTTAATAATGTAAAATCAACAGATTTATATAATTCGTATCGCTGGAGCCTCGCAAGAAGCATCTTGATTGGACTAGAATTCCTGGTTGCTGGTGATATTATTCGGTCTGTTGGTGGTGATCTTAGTCTTGATTCGGTGATCGTCTTAGCACTGATCGTTTTGGTGCGAGCTTTCCTAAGCATTGAATTTCAGATGGAGATTGAAGGGCGCTGGCCATGGCAGATGGCTAAAGCCGATGATCGTAAGGAAAAATAAGCTATACTACTTGTGTAATGAAGCATCTTGTTCACCCTCACCACCCTTTTAGGATTTTCTTTATTTCGGGGTTTATATCACTACTAGCTCTCATGCTTGTTGGTATATATATGGGATGGGACAAAGCATTTATCGCACTGGTCTTGATGCTTGTGGAGATCACATTTAGTTTTGAAAATGCCATTATCAATGCAAAGGTGCTCAGTGGTGTCACGCGATTTTGGCAAAATATGTTTATAACGCTGGGGATATTTATTGCGGTATTTGGTATGCGCGTGATCTTTCCGATTGTCATCGTGATGGTCACCGCTTCATTGGGTGCGAATCAAGTAGTGCAACTAGCGCTCAATCAGCCTGATGAATATGCGCGTGCGCTCCATAATGCCCACGCCTCTATTGCCTCGTTTGGCGGCATGTTCCTGATGATGCTGTGTCTTCACTTCTTTTTCGACAAGAAGCGCAAGGTGCGTTGGATCAATATAATCGAGAAACCGCTACAGGATATGAGTCGTTGGTGGCTCTATACTGCAGTCTGTGTCGCACTATTGTTGGTAGTTGGGATATTGGTTGGTGATGCGCACCGCCATGATGTTTTACTATCAGGATCGGTTGGCATCGTGACGTATTTGTTGATACATGGCCTTGCGGAGTTATTTAGTCGACGGCAATCCTCGGGCACAGGTAAAGCCATGCTAAAAAGCGGTTTAGCTGGTTTGATGGCATTTTTATATCTCGAAGTGCTTGATGCAAGCTTTAGTTTTGATGGTGTCATTGGTGCATTTGCCGTCACAAAAAATGTTATCTTGATTGCAATCGGTCTTGGTGTTGGTGCATTGTGGGTGAGGTCACTGACAATATTTATGGTGCGCCGGCATACACTACACGCATATCGCTATCTTGAACATGGAGCGCATTACACGATAGGCGTGCTAGCAATCGTTCTGCTCATAGGATTGTTTGTTGATATACCAGAATTGATTGCAGGACTCGCGGGTATCCTCATCGTCGGAACATCGATTACGAGCTCGATTGCGGCAACGAAACAAGGAGTTACACGTGGACACACTCATTAGGCTACTGGCTGACGGATTATTGCTTGTCATTTTAGCAATTTCTGGCTGTATCGGTTTGTGGTATATTTGGCGTTCTGCGCACAAACTTCACCTCATTTCTGTTGTCATAATGGCGGGCTTGACGTCGTTGCTCATAGCAAAGCTTATCAGCCTTGTCTACCAGCCAAGTACTGTCCGGCCCTTCATTGAACAGGGCGTTTCTGCGGGGGCCGCCTATATTAATAATCCTGGGTTTCCTTCAGATCATGCGTTGCTCGCGACCGTTGCCGTGGCTGCCGTTTGGTGGGTAACTCGCAATCGTACCGCAACAATCCTCCTTGCGCTATGCGTGGTGGTGATGTGTGTGGCGCGAGTAATGGCGCTTGTCCATACGCCCCTTGATGTTGTCGGTGGTATCGCTATTGGTTTAGCTGGTGCGCTATGGTATCGAACGTTACGTAGAAAAGCATAACGATTTCAGCTATTTGCATAAACTACAATAATCATATATAATTCGTCTTAATATACGATTATGAATTACCGACGCTACATCGAATACCAGCCATTTGTACCGACAACATTGTTGCAGACATTTGTTACGGGTTTGTTTGTGGGCATATTTTCTTGGGTACTCGTGTTAGGGCTAGAAAAATATGTATTAACGCCAATTCTCTGTGGAAACAATAGTGTTTCATGCGGTTTCGTCTCGATCACTGCCGTTATTATTGCGCTACTTGTTGCAAATTTCCTCGGACTTGTGGCGTTGATTCGAGCTGTTGTTATGCGGCCACTTCTGGTTGTCCTGGCTGCTGTTGCCACGTTATGGGGATTCCATGTATGGCTCAGTTTGACAAGTTGGTGGCTAGGCATCATATATGCGGCAATACTGTTTGGTCTGGCCTACATGTATTATGCTTGGATCAATCGGTTGATGAACTTTCCAGTTGCGTTGATTGTTACGATTGTTTCCGTTGTGGTGATTCGTCTCCTTCTTGCTAACTGGTAAGACAAACTAACACTGCTTGCGCTATACTAAGCATATGGATATATCGATATTTTTAGCAATTATTGTAATCGCGCTACTTATTGTGATTGTCGTTATGTTGACGCGTCAAAAACCAGCTGATACATCATTGCTTATCAAGCAGGATATTACAGAGCTAGGACGGGCCGTCGACTCACTCAAAGATAACTTGCAGGCTACGGTGAGTGATCGTCTTGAGAAATCTCAAGTGATGATGCAGGGAAGTATGGAAAAGCAACTTGGTGAGAGTGCAAAACTCATCGCTGATGTGACACAGAAACTCGCAAGACTGGATGAGACGAACCGGCGTGTCATGGATGTAACTAGTGAGTTAAAGACTCTGCAGAATGTCCTGCAAAATCCAAAGCAGCGCGGTGGTCTCGGTGAGTATTACCTCGACACAGTGCTTGGCAATGTGTTGCCGCCGCATGTGTATGAGATGCAATATAAGTTTAAAGATGGTGAGATCGTCGATGCTGTCATTAAACTTGATAAGGGCCGAATGATACCAATCGACAGTAAATTTTCGCTCGAGAATTACAATAGGCTGATTGAAGAAAAAGACAAAACACAGCGTGATATCCATGTAAAAGCGTTTAAGTCAGATCTAAAAAACCGAATTGATGAGACAAGTAAATATATCCGACCAAGTGAAAATACACTTGATTACGCTTTTATGTTTATTCCATCCGAGGCTATCTACTATGACCTGCTAGTTAACAATGTCGGTGCGACCGGTACCAATGCGCGTGATCTTATAGAGTACGCTTTTATTGACAAGAAAGTTATCATTGTTAGCCCGACGACATTACTCGCGTATCTCCAGACAGTTATGCAAGGTCTGAAGAGTTTGCAGATTGAAGAACAAGCCAAAGATATTCAGAAGCGAGTAGCTGAACTTGGTAAACATATCCAGGCGCATGATGCATATATGCAAAAGCTCGGCAATAGTTTAGGTACATCGGTCGGTCATTTTAATAACGCCCACAAGAGTCTCTCTCGCATGGATCGTGATGTGGTGCGGATTGCCGATACGACACCTGCAGTTGAACCACTACTACTTGACCGTCCGCAAGATGATGACTAGCGACTCATCCCCATATAAAAAACTCCCGAGATGATCAGGAGTTTTTGTTAGCAAAAGAGTGCTAGCTATCTGATGAATAGCGAGCCAGTAGAGCGTAGAGCCATCCACCGAGTGCAGCACCGGCCATAGCACCGAGTAGTGTCTCGAGTGTCAAGCGGCTGGCGCCAGTCGATGTGGTCTGAGTACCCATTGCAGAGTTCTGAGTTTCAGTTTCTGTTTGGCTGAAAGCAACGGCAGGGTTGAGGATAGTACCGCCAACCTTAAGCAGGCGAGGAGTCGAGACATCCTTTGAAGAATCTTTTTGCTGCTCGGTCGTAAATTTGGTATTTTCGGCTGTTACAGCTTGCTGGAGAAGACTGGTTGAGATAACTAACGCTACAAATAGTCCGAGACCAATTGTAGCGGCTTTGGCTGTGTCATTTTGTGAACGGTTAAGTGCAGCCGCAATCATGAACATGAAGATAGCAGTACCGATAACTTCAGCAAACACAATGTGCCAGTCCCACTGCAAGAAACTAGAAAGTGAGATACTAGGGTTCTTACCCGAAAAGGCTGAAACGGCAAATACTGCCAGGATGGCACCTACAAATTGTGCCATGAGGTAGAATAACATTTTGCTTGCTGAGATCTTGCGCATTGTCCATAGGCCAAATGACACCGCCGGGTTCAAGTGCGAACCTGAGATACCGAAGAATGCAGCAACGAGCGCAACAAGTGCAATACCGATCAGGAATGGATTACCGCCACTCGCCATAACGAGTGAGACAAATAGGAATGTACCGACCATTTCGCCGATGACTTGTGCACCGGATAGGTCATTGCTGAGCCGATATGATTTTTGCTCTGTAGTTGTTCGTACGGCTGCAACAGGTGCAGTCTTGACGACAGTTGTTTTTTTGGTAGTTCGTGCAGCTTTTGCAGCGGCAGGTCGTGGTGTCTTAGCAGTGCGTGCTTTTGACGTAGTCTTGGCTTTGGTGGCCATATGGCATAACTCCCTTATACTTTATGCATGAAGTATAGCACATGTCACTCGTCTATGAATATTTGCGACAGTTACAAACATTTACCAATCATCTATAACGGTCTACTATATATACATGGCATTATTTATCCGTAAAGAAAATCCACGATCTGAACTGCAAGAACGAATTGCCGCAGAACTTCAGGAAAAACTTCGTACGACTGATAAACCAATCGAATACGAGAAGCCCGAAAACTGGACGGAAACCGAAATGCACGAATCGCAAAATCTCGGGCCGATAATCGCGATTGTCTGCATGCTGATAGTTGTGGGCGTTGCGTACCTCTTGGTATCACGGTAGAATAAGACGTATATGAATGAGAAAATTGCCGCTGTTCGTGATGAACTATTGCAACGGTTTGATACGCTCGAAAACAAAGCCGATATATTGAAAGCCCCAGAGCTCAAAGAACTCTTTGCCCAGATTCCCCAGGCAGAAGCGTCGGAGCGTGGTGCACTAGGTAAAGCGATCAATGAACTCAGCCAAGAGCTCAAACAAAAAGTTGCCGACGCTGATACGGAATCAATAGCTTTGTCGCCAATTGATGTGACGGCACCATTTGATGTTAACTCTTCACCGCCAGAGCTATTACCCGCCTCGCGTGGCACAATTCATCCTCTTATGGCGGAGATACGGCACATTATTGATATCTGGAATCGAATGGGATTTGTAGCGGAAGAATCACGTGAGATTGATGACCAATATCATATGTTTGAAGCGTTGAATTTTCCCAAAGGTCACCCAGCACGAGACGATTATGATACGTTCATGACTATTGAAACCGATGCAGATGGCGACCCGCTCATTGCGCCTGCTCACACCAGCACTATGCAAAATCGCGTATTAAAGAAATACTATGACCAGCTAAAGGCTGGCGATGCGATTGCGGCAATTGTGCCCGATCGGGTATTTCGTAATGAAGATTTGGATGCTCGGCATGAGCATACGTTTTATCAGCTCGAGGGTGTGTATGTAGCTAAAGGCGTGCATGCTGGCATGCTGATTGCGACACTGCAAAAATTCCTCGAAGAATATTATGGCAAGAAGCTTGAAGTCCGCGTGAATCCTTACTACTTTCCGTTTACCGAGCCGTCATTTGAATTTGCGTTGTCATGTCCATTTTGCGAGCAGAAAGATAAGGCATGTAAAGTTTGTAGTGGCGAGGGCTGGATCGAGCTGCTTGGTTGTGGCATGATCCACCCCAACGTGCTGCGAGCAGCCGACATAGACCCAGAAGTCTACACCGGCTTTGCCTTTGGTTGTGGTATCGACCGACTCGTCATGATGAAGTACGGCATCGAAGACGTACGACATTTCGAGAGTGCTAAATTAGATTTTCTGAGGCAGTTCTAATATGAAAAACGCATTATTAATCCACGGCTGGAACACTAAGCAAGAATATTATGATAATGCTCGTCCAAGTGCGAGTAATGACCATTGGTTTCCATGGTTATCAAAACAATTAATCTTAAAAGATATCAGTACTGTTTCGATAGAAATGCCTAGAGGATATTATCCGGAATATGAAGTGTGGAAACGAGAATTGGAGCGTTATGATATTGGGGCTGAGACAATTCTTGTTGGGCATAGTTGCGGCGGTGGCTTCTTGGTGAGATGGCTCAGCGAAAATAACATTAAGGTTGGTCGTGTAGTTCTAGTAGCGCCTTGGCTGGGCTATGATACGGGGGAAGAACCTTTTGATGATACATTTTTTGACTTTGAGATTGACCCAAATCTCATAGATAAAACCGCAGGGCTAACAGTTATGGTCTCAGACGACGACTTCAAGAGTATACATAAAAGTGTTGATGAGATTCTAAGCAAGGTTAATGGTGTTGATGTCAAGCGATTTAAAGATAAAGGTCACTTCACCCTACGTTCACTTGGTGGACAAGAATTTCCCGAGCTATTAGAGGAGGCAATGCAATGAAAGTTAGCCTAAATACAATCAAACAATATATCGATTTCGAGTTGCCGCCGGTCGATGAGCTCGTGAAGCGCATCAATGAGCAGCTGGGTGGAGTTGAGGAAGTTATTGATCTCGCGGATAAATACAAAGACGCTGTGATCGTGAAAGTCATCGAGTGCGAGAAACACCCGAATGCCGACAAACTCAGCGTTTGCAAAATTGATATTGGTGACTACACTCCAAAATCTAAAATCCAAAATCTAGATTCTACTGGCCTCGTGACGGTGGTGTGTGGTGCGCCAAATGTGCATGCTGATATGTGGGCGATATGGTTGCCGCCAGGCTCGACGGTGCCAGCGAGTTATGGCGATGTACAACCCTTTGTGCTTGACGAACGCGAAATCCGTGGCGTTCATAGCAATGGTATGTTGGCGGCGGCAGATGAGCTGGCAATTGGTACGGATCATGCCGGGATTATTGAATTAACAGATAGTGATTTACCCCCATTTGGTACGACAAAGCAGTTGGCTGCTGGTCAAAACTTTGCTGAGGTGTTTGGCCTTAATGACACGATTATCGATATTGAAAACAAGATGTTTACCCACCGTCCTGATTTGTTTGGGCAACTGGGTGTGGCGCGGGAGATCGCAGGTATCTATGGTGAGAAGTTTACAAGCCCAACATGGTACATGGAAAAAACTGATAGACCGCAAGATGAAGAGACTGAAGAGCTGCAGCTACACGTTGCAAATGATGCTGAAGATGTAGTGCCGAGGTTTATGGCGGTTGCGATACGCGACGTGACGGTGGGGCCGAGTCCGATGTGGCTACAATGCGCACTAGTGGCGATGGGATCGAAACCGATTAACAATATTGTGGACGTGACAAACTATGTGATGCTGCTGACTGCACAGCCTACCCATGCGTATGATTATGATAAGCTCCGAGCTGGTTCGGAGCCGAGGGAAGAGGGAAGAGGGAAGAGGGAAGAGAAAATACTCGGTACGCGTATGGCGCATAAGGGTGAGAAGATAACACTTCTCAATGACAAGACGTACGAGCTCGATGAGTCTGATATCGTGATCGTAGATGGTGAAGGGCCGGTGGGGCTGGCGGGGATTATGGGTGGCGCTGATAGCGAAGTGAGTGATGATACGAAAAATATTGTGCTGGAAGTAGCAAGCTTTGATATGTATACCGTCCGTCGATCCAGTATGCGTCATGGGTTATTTACTGATGCATTGACACGGTTCAACAAAGGACAGTCGCCACTGCAAAACCCTGCGGTACTCGACGTCGCACTGGCATCGATTATGGATGTTGCAGGCGGTAAGCGGGCAGGTGATATCTATGATCTTCATCCTCGCAGCCTTGACCAGGCAATTGAAAGTAATGAGCTATCGCCATCACTCTCTATCAAGCCAGCTTTTATTCGTGATCGACTTGGGCTCGATATCTCCAAGTACGATATGGTACAGCTGCTTGGCAATGTTGAGTTTCCGTTATGCCAAGATTGTGGCTGGAATCCTGATGACAAAGAAGATAACGACGATGATTTGCATGTGAATGTGCCGTTTTGGCGGACTGATATTATCGACCCTGAAGATGTCGTAGAAGAAATCGGGCGACTCTATGGATTTGACAAATTACCTCGTGAATTGCCGCGTCGAAGCATAGTCCCAGCACAGATGAATGCATCAATTGAGACAAAGCAAAAAATTCGTGATAGTCTAGCTCGTGGTGGAGCCAACGAAGTGTTAACCTATAGTTTTGTGCATGAAAAAACAATGCAGCGAGCCGAACAGGACACTACGCAAGCATTTCGTCTAAGCAATGCGCTGAGTCCTGACTTGCAGTATTATCGGCTGAGTGTATTGCCAAGCCTGCTCGACAAAGTTCACATGAATATCAAGGCAGGACATGACGAATTTGTACTGTACGAAATCGGCAAGGGTCACAATAAAAAATACCATGCCAATGACGATGATGGCCTCCCAAGTGAGATGGAATTTATCGATGCAGTTTATGCCAGTAAAACATCACGAGATGGTGCGGCGTATTTTTACATGCGAGGGTTGATGGATCAGCTCGGCAAAGACTTTGGCCTGACATTGCAATATAAAGTGATTGCGGAGCCACTTGATTACCCTGTGACGGCACCGTTTGATCAATCGCGCAGTGCACTCATTGAAACAAGCGACGGACAATTTATTGGTATGATTGGTGAACTCAAGCAGTCGGTGATCCGAAGCTTTAAGTTGCCAAAATATACGGCTGCTATGACGCTTGATATGCAGGGCGTACATCAAGCTGCCACGACGGCGAGCGCAGCATATCGACCACTTTCACGTTATCCCAGTACTGTGCAAGATATATCATTACGCGGGGATAATACATTAGAGTATCAGCGTATTTTTGGTCTGGTGCAGCAGGTGATAAATGATGCAGTAGATGATATCGATGCGATGATTGAGCCGCTCAGTATCTATCAAAAAACAGCAGATGGGCCAAAGACGACAACGCTTCGACTAACCTTTACGAGCAACACGACAACACTCACGGATGAAGATGTGAATCCAATTATGGACAAGATTGCCGATCGAGCAACTGCTGAATTATCGCTTGTTCGCGCGTAATATCGATAGCTACTAGTCTTATTCGATAGACGAGGGTATACTATCGTATCATGCCAGATTTGATCGTTATACGGCCTCAGCCTGAATTTCCCGCACATGATCTTAGTGATGAGAATGCTGAGATTTTAGAACTCATGATGGCAAATCAGAAGATTGTTCGTGAAACTCATGAAGCTGTCGAGGGAAATTCGCTATTCTTTCAAATGACCCATCCGCGACTTCTTGATGCAGCAGGAACCGCCTATAATGACGGCGGGTATTCAGAAGAAATTGATCACGGGATGATGACTATCGAAGGCATCGCAGGTATGGTTGGCGCATCACCGTCAACGTCTGGCTTTAGTCTTAAGGCGCTTCATCATAACCTCGCCGGACTTAAAAAAGCCGAAGGAACTGATAGTGTGAGGGGATACATCGAACAAGCGGTTGAGTTATTTGGTCATGAAATGCCACGAACTAACGAAGTTGTAGCGGCAAGTGCGAAGAGGCTCTATCCTTCTTTGTTTTATTACTCACTCGTAGGTGCTGCATTGGCACGACAATTTCATATAGACAATTTTGGTGAACTAGCGGCGGACGAATAATATGGGTGTAGAAGATTTTCCTGATCGAGAAAATGGTAATTGGTATCAAGACCCTGTGGCGCGCGTGAGATTTTTATATGATAGCTCGTTATCACCGGCAGAGCTGCGAGCACAACTGCAGAAAGAAACATTTGTTATATACCAGAAGACACCGTTGCTTCAATCATTAAATCAATTGGCACAATATTATGGTAGGCTGCAGGCAATCAAGCGGCTGTCCAGTGGTGATGAAATTGATACACGTCACTATGAAGAGCGGTCAGCAAAAGCATTTATTACGGGGGCGGTTGTTGTTATGGATGGAGTTGTACCATTGCTTCCTCAGGAATTACATCAAAAAATCTATCGTGGGTGTATATCGATCACTATGCCGAAAACGACATATTATAGCGAGGAAGAAATGAACTATGATTTATTTGATAGTATCGACGCGGTATGTGATAGCTTCGATAGTATGGATATAAATGATCAGCTTTTTGAATTTCTTGATGTCGGTACGGCTTTGTTTGCTGACCAACCGCAACCGTATGATGATGAGTTGTCATACCAACGAGGTGTTATAGCATCAGCTGTTACAATCATGGATATTGTTCATGCGTATGAAGCGTGAAAGTTTATGAATACGAGAGTATACTAACACTGATGATTGATAGACCATTCGTTCTGGTAGAGAGTCCCTATGCTGGCGATGTAGAGGGTAATGTGGCTTATGCCGAAGCCGCTTTGCTCGATAGCCTTCATCGAGGTGAGGCGCCATTTGCAAGCCATTTATTTTATACGCACGTGCTTGACGATTTGATACCTGCTGAGCGTGAGATGGGGATTGAAGCAGGTCTTGCTATCGGAAAATTTGCCGCAAAAACTGTGGTTTATTATGATCGTGGAATCAGTCGCGGTATGGAGTATGGTATTGCACGAGCCGAGCAAGAAGGGCGTGAAGTAGAATACCGATCGTTATTTGAGGAAAATGCATAAGGGCATGAAAATGCTCGGGATTGAACGCTCCCGAGCGGGCGTTATGACCAGCGTCAACTGATAACAGGACAAAGTTGACGAGTGGTGACAAACCGTGACCCCGATGGTTGGATGCGCATCGTGATCGAAGGAGAGCTCACGTATCGCGAGACGAAGATGTCAACAGTTCCAGTTTCACCAATACGGAGAGAATCACCCTCCATATGCGCTGAGATCGTTCGCCACTTTGCCTCGATGATCTGTTTGATTTCATTGATCAATCTGATCTCACCTCTAGTCAAGTCGTCCATTGTGGAGGCCGTATCGCTCGTGGCTGTGCCGTGCACCATGTCTTGTTGCAAACTCGCCTTGCGGGCAGAGATCTCACCTAATGTGGCGAGTAGCTGCATGATGCGCCCGATGATCTCATTTATGTCATCTGAAAGAACAATCGCCATTTGATCAACTCCTTTGGTCGGTTGCACTACAAAGTACTGGCGTACATCACAGTATACCTGCTGGCAATATAACTGCAAGTTAGCGAGAAGTACGAGGGGTAAAATGCAACGACAATGAATTAATGCAGTAGCGTTGGCCAGTTGTCTCGGGTGGCCCATCATCAAAAATATGACCAAGGTGGCAGCTACACTTACTGCAGATAACTTCAGTGCGTGTCATACCATGACTGGTATCTTCACGATAGGTGATGCTGCCGGGTAGTGCCTCGTCAAAGCTTGGCCATCCGCAGTGAGCTTCAAATTTGCTCGATGAATCAAAGAGTGGGCTATGACAATTGGCGCACCCATAGGTACCGTCATCGTTTACATATAAGTACTCACCACTAAACGGCGCTTCTGTTGCTCGCTTAAATAAAACAGCTCGTTGTTCGTCGCTCAGATGTGAGTTGTTCATATATACAGTATACTAAAGCTATGCAGACAATGTACGTGGCAGGTGGATGCTTCTGGGGGATGGAGGAGCTGTTTCGCTCTCAAGTTGGGGTGATTGATACCGAAGTAGGCTATATGGGTGGCGATAATGATTCGCCAACCTATGATCATCATCCTGGTCATGCCGAAGCAGTAAAGATTATTTATGATCCATCATTGACCAGCTATAATGAGCTGCTTGATTTTTTCTTTCGTATTCACGATCCAACCACACTCAATCGCCAGGGCAATGATGTCGGTACAAGTTATCGCTCGACAATATTTTATGAAAATGAAGAGCAGAGAATGATTGCACTTAAAGTAATGACGAGCGTCAATCAATCAGGTCGATACAATGGAGAAGTAGTGACAACGCTAGAGCCATTTGATAGATTCTGGCCTGCCGAAAAAGAGCATCAGGATTATTTACAAAAGCACCCGAACGGCTATACGTGTCATTATATTCGTGATTAAGCATAAAGATAGCTTACCGACGCCGGCGCGATATGCGGTGGTGGCGCCTGCGACCGTACTGGCGAAGAGCTAGGCTTGCAATCAGAAGATTCATGACTAGCACATAGACGGGGAATGCAAATGCTGCCAGAGAAATTTCTTGGGTCGCCAGAAGGGCTAGGCTCATGCTGCCAGCAGATAGCAAAAATGTCGGCGGATATTCAGTCTCTGGATACTGATAGGCTTTGCGAATGGTTGGCAGACAACTAACGATATCTGCGATGATTGCCACAATAATAGCCGTCAGCGGCTCACTCGTAATAGCCCAGATAATGACACCAGCACTAGCAATCGCGATACACAGAGCGTCAAATGCATTGATACGAAAAAGGCGGCGATCGACTTTCAGTGCTGCAATCACGACCAGTAAGGGGCTCAGACCAAGGGTGAGTGTTACTACTGCGAGCACGCCGACACCAACGGACAGCTCTGCAAAGAATGATATAAATGGCGTTAATGACCAGATGATCCAGCTCACTGCATGAGGTCGAGCACGACCGTCGAGGGTTGCACGGAAATACGCCAGACCGCCGGCCAGTCTGATGAGTGCTGCAATATAAATAAACCATACCGGAAGTAATTGCATTGTTCTCATCATAGTATCGATAGTGCTTATGGTTTGCAAGGTCTGCATAACGGTGTTGACAATCATGATCTGTAACTTCATGATTATGGTAATAGCTAAAACAGTATAAGGATGAAAAACATGCTTAGTGAAAATGAGAATCTGATTAGTAGATCAGATGATGTTAGCCAGCCCTCAGCACTACAGACTACTAATCCAGTAATACCCACTACCCAGCGGCCACGAAAAACAAAAGTATTTGCACTTGTTGTATCACTCGTTGTGCTGCTGGCGGCTGTTGGACTTGGCATGTTCTGGTTCTTACGTGCTAGTAACCCTGAGAGTGTATTTCGAGCATCGATAAAAAATGCGCTATCCACGCCTAGCTACACTCAGGAGGTTAATATTACAGATATGGATCAGCAGATTATGCTTAAGTATGATCTCAAAGATACCCAAAACTTACGTGTTTTTGCATCGGTTGACGTAAAAGGTGGTCTACAAGATCTTCGCTATGATATGTATGCATCGAAGCAAAATACATATGTACGCCTCAAAAATCAAACTAACCAAATGAGTGCAGATCAACAGTTAAATAATAAGTGGGTTCAGATCGTCAAGGACGGCATATCTCTTGAGGATGCTCAATCTTCTAGTGCAATCACTACCATTACGCCCTCATCGGGGATATTTGGTCAGTACATTATGGGTAGCTTTAATGGCGATCAGTCGAAAAAGATTGAGGAGGCAATTAATACATCGGAGATATATAACTATGACAAAAAAGCAGTTGTCAAAGAGACTCTTGATGGTGAAGATGCCTACGTCTATCAAGTTAGCATAAGTCCCGATAAATTGCGTACACTCAATGAAAAAGTCGCTGTCATTATTGGTCTGCCGAAAAGCGATATCGGTAGTCTTTCGATAGACAATAAAGCGCTTGAGGCAAAGTTATACGTTAGCATTAAGAAGCAACGACTAGTAAAAGTAAAGACTAACCAGACAACAGTGACGTATTCAGATTGGGGTACAACCGAGCTACCGAGTGAACCAAAGGCGGATTACCGAATAGATGAGTATTTAAAATCAAAAGATACAGGTAGCTCTACATCTTCTGCTGCGGACAAGAACGCTGATCTTGAGCGCAAAATAGACATCAATGCACTAGCTACTACGTTAGAAGTATATTATAACGAGTTTGGATACTACCCTGAATTCTCACAAATAAATGATCTGAAATGGCGCGAGAAGAACCTTCGTAGTATAGCAGAGACGGCCTTCACGGAGCCTCTCGGTTCTTCCAATCTACTATCCGATAAGCTTGTCACAGGGCAATATACCTACCAGGTATCAGGAGCTCCCGGTACCACAGGCTGCAGTAATGGTGATATAAATAAAAATATTTGTAGCCACTTTGTATTGTCTGTGAAGTTGTCGACGGGTACTGTTCTGACCAAACAATCCCTCAATTAGCGGAGCTATGTTATTTTTTGAGTATTAAAGACATTATCATTATAATTACATATAGATGAATAACGATATCACACAAGGCCTTACGACTGCCGAAGCTGTCGAGTTGCAAAAATCTCACGGCTACAATGAGCTCCCTGATCGAGAAAAGCGAAGTTTGCTAAAGATTATTATTGGTGTATTGACCGAGCCAATGATATTTCTCCTGGTATCAGTTGTCGTGGTGTATTTTCTTTTAGGTGACAAGACTGAGGCAGTTGTATTGCTTGTCTCGGTTCTCGTTATCATAGGTATCGAGTTATATCAGGACAATAAAACCGAAAAAGCACTCGAAGCGCTAAGAAGCCTGGCAAGTCCAAGCTGTCATGTGATACGTGATGGTGAGCACCGAATTATCCCAAGTCGAGAATTAGTAGTGGGGGATGTATTCTTGGTATCTGAGGGTGAACGAGTACCGGCAGATGCGCGACTGACTGAGGCGGAAAATATCATGGCCGATGAGTCGTTGCTGACGGGTGAGTCGGTGCCGGTTGATAAGGATGATACGAAGGATGTGGATGACAAAAAAGGAATAATATATTCGGCTTCGATGATAGTCAAAGGCCATGGTGTGGCTGTCGTAACAGCCATTGGCGAGCAGACTGAGATTGGCAAGATCGGTAGCTCACTCAATGCGATTAAGAGTGAAAAGACCCTCCTTAAAAAAGAGGTTGATCGGGTCGTCAAAACCCTGGCGATTGTGGCGGTGTCGGCATCGATATTGCTTGCTCTGATGTACTGGTTGTTGCGCGGCGATTTGCTCCATGGATTTTTGGCTGGGCTGACATTATCAATTGCGATACTACCTGAAGAGTTTCCTGTCGTTCTCACTGTCTTTATGGCACTGGGAGCGTGGCGGTTGGCAAAAAAGAATGTGTTGACCCGTAAGAGTCAAACAATTGAGACACTTGGGAGTGCAACAGTGCTGTGTACTGACAAGACGGGCACATTGACAGAAAATCGGATGCGAGTAGACTATGTGACCGATCATGAAGGTAATGAGCTCTCACCAAATGATCCTACATATGCGGTTGTTATCGATTATGGCGTGCTCGCCTCGCAGAAAAAGCCGTTTGATCCAATGGAAGAAGCATTTATTACTGCTGGTAAGAGCATTCGCGATAATTTTGAGAGTATCTACGAAGATATGAAGATCATCAAGGAATATCCGCTTGAGGAATCGTCATTGTCTGTCGTGCATGTGTGGGGAAATGGGGAGAAGCAACAGAGAGTAGCACTTAAAGGTGCTCCTGAAGTCGTGTACGCATTATGCGCATTGTCACCGCGGCAGATTGATTCATTAAAAGAACGTGTCACAGAACTTGCGGGTCAAGGCTTGCGTGTATTGGCTGTTGCTAAAGGTATACCCCGAAAAGATATACCGAAAACTCGTGACGGGTATGAGTATGAGTTTCTTGGGCTGGTCGCACTAGCTGATCCTATCCGAAAAGAAGCAGCCGATGCCGTAGCATTATGTCGTCAAGCAGGCATACGGGTGATTATGATTACGGGAGATTATGCCGAGACAGCACGGCGTATTGGAAGTATTATCGGACTTGATAGTGAACGGGTTATAACGGGCGATGAATTTGCGGCTATGAGTGAAGCAGAGCGAGACGAAGCAATCAAAACAACATCAATCTTTAGTCGTGTCATCCCCGCTCAGAAACTCTTGATTGTCAATGCGCTAAAAACAAATGGTGAAGTAGTCGCCATGACGGGCGATGGCGTGAATGATGCTCCGGCGCTTAAGGCAGCGCATATCGGCATCGCGATGGGACAGCGCGGTACGGATGTTGCCCGTGAGGCAGCCTCAATCGTTTTGCTCGATGATAATTTTGCGTCGATTGTCCAAGGTGTACGACTAGGGAGACGAATATTCGCAAACTTACAAAAAGCCATGATCTATATTCTTGCAGTGCATATGCCGATTATCATATTGTCCCTGCTACCAGTCTTCTTTGGATGGTCGCTTGTGTTGTTACCAATCCATATTGTATTCATTGAGTTTGTGATTGACCCAAGTTGTACGCTTATATTTGAGGGAGAGGATGAAGAGCCAGATGCGATGCAGCGGCCACCCCGCGAACTTGGATCAGCCCTATTTAGTCGCGCGATGGTGCTCCTTAGTGCAATAACAGGACTATTCATATCGGCGGTGATCGTAGCGGGTCATTGGCTGATGCTGGACTGGGGATGGTCAGATGATAAAGCTCGGGCTATTACATTCTTGATGATAATACTGACGAACGTCATGCTGATACTGGTTATATCGGGTGGGCGAGTTGTGAAGCACGCCTTTGGCGATGGCAAGATTAACGCGCTGGCTGTCATCATTGCACTCGTAGCCGTAGCGCTGGCGATTGTATATGGTATCGCTCCTGTGCGTGATTTATTCCATTTTGCACCGATTACAATGTATGAGGCATTTATCACATTTAGTATTGCTATCGCTATCACACTCGTGACAGTTCCTCTGCGGCGTATTATTTTCCACACAACCAAACACATGCAATAGCAAAAATGTGAATTTGCTAACGGTTTCGAAAGTAAGAGGGCAGTAGCATAGAACATACAAAAGGAGAGACATGTGGGCAATTACCACACCCTTTTGGGGAGGCGTCACCATACATGGTGACGTTCTCTTATGGTAAATGCCACCATACTTTGTCATAATACTAGACGATGAAGATATTATTTCGCGTGCTCGGCTACGCACGCAACCTATGGCCGTACTATGCCGGTATTACATTTTTCTCGGTATTAATGAGTGTGACCGCACTGGCAACGCCATTTTTAGTAAAAGAAGCAACCGATCTTATCGTGGCATCGCTCAAGTCGGGCCAGGCCGATGTGACTGGTGCATTGTGGATCGCTGTTTGGTTATTTGTTGTTGATGCAGCAAATACACTATTTACTAACTGGGGTGGATACCTGGGCGATATTATGAGCGCTAAGCTTAAAAAACAACTAAGCGAGCGTTACTATCGGCACCTCCTGGCGATGCCACAGAGTTATTATGATGAAGAACTGACGGGTACCATCATCAACCGTCTCAATCGTACGATTTTTGAAGTGACACAGTTTGCAAATATGTTTGCGAATAACTTCTTCCAGATGTTTTTGACAATGATACTGACGCTTATTATTGTTTTGATATACAGCTGGGAATTGGCGTTACTGCTCTTTGTCTTGTATCCGATATTTATGTGGTTGACGGCTCTCACGAGTAAAAAATGGCAGAAATGGCAGGATGAGAAAAACCTTGCCACCGATCTTGCCAGTGGGCGTTTTGCGGAAGTGATTGCTCAGATCCGTGTAGTGAAGAGTTTTATCCAAGAGCAGTTAGAGTTTCGACATTTCGAACGACACTTTCAGCATACAGTGGATATAACCTATAAGCAGTCACGCTACTGGCACAATATGGATATGGTGCGTCGCCTTGCCTTAAATGTGATATTTTTTGCGATCTTTGCGTATTTGTTTGTGCAGACAGCGAGAGGGCAGTTTACCCTAGGAGAAATGGTCTTGCTGGTACAGCTTGTTAGTATGATGCGCTTTCCTATATTTAATATGAGTTTCATTGTCGATAATACTCAAAAAGCCATCGCTGGCTCAAAAGACTTCTTTGCAGTCATGGAGACAATACCGAGCGTTGCTGATCGTAGCCACGCTCCCGCACTTCGCGTCAAGAAAGCGATTGTCACCTATGATGACGTCTCATTTGGCTATAGTAAGGGCGAGGACGTTCTACACAATATATCGTTTGAGGTCAAACCAGGTGAAAAGGTTGCCCTTGTTGGTGAAAGTGGCGAGGGCAAGACGACAATTACAAGCCTGCTTCTGCGTTTGTATGATCCAAACTCGGGGCAGATTATTATCGACGGTACGCCGATTGATAGTGTGACGCAGACGAGTTTGCGAGAAAATATCGCCGTGGTATTTCAGGATCCCGCGCTCTTTAGTGGAACGATACGCGAGAATATCGTCTATGCAAATCCCGACATCAAAGACAAGGCAATTATAGCCGCTGCAAAGGCCGCTAATGCGATGGAGTTCATTGATAAGCTTGAGCATGGCCTTGATACAGAGATAGGAGAGCGCGGCATCAAATTGAGCGGTGGCCAAAAACAGCGTATTGCGATCGCCCGTGCAATTCTGAAAGACGCACCGATTCTTATTCTCGATGAAGCAACGAGTAGCCTTGATAGCCGTTCTGAAAAGCTTGTCCAGCAGGCTCTTGATCGTCTCATGAAAGGGCGTACTACACTGATTATTGCCCATCGGCTCAGCACGATTGCGCATGTTGATCGAATCATCACGCTTAAAAATGGTCGAGTCGATGAGATCGGTTCTCCTGGAGAGTTGGCCGAGACTGACGGCATTTATGCTCAGCTGCTTAGCTTGCAGAATGATGATAAAAAGTCACTGAAACGGTTCGATATTGCTGGCTAGAGCTGATATACTATAGCGAGATATATTACTGAAGGAGGTTCTATGGCGTCAGAAGTCTCGACGAGTCGTTCGCAGCGCATTGCGATATGGGTGATAGCAATTGTTATGGCAGTCGGTACGATTGGTTCGTTTTTTATATTTATGTTGCCAGCCGCCAATACACCGGTGAAATCTCAGGCGGAAATCGATCAGGCGAAGATGATTGAAGAGTATCGCAAACAACAAGAAGAGACAAAGAAAACCTTACGGCCGCTCGATGGCTATAGTGCCGCGCCATTTGATGCTGCCAGCGTCACCGAATTAAAAGTCGAAGAACTTGTTCCGGGTACTGGCAAGGATGTCGCCGCCACTTCAACGATTAATGCTAATTATTTTGGCTGGTCGGCTGATGGCAAAATCTTTGATAGTACCAACAAAAATGGCACAACGACACCAATTGATTTTCCACTAACGGGAGTAATCAAGGGATGGACTGAAGGCCTGACTGGTACGAAAGAGGGAGGTGTCTATAAACTCATTATTCCTGCCGACAAGGCCTACGGTAGTGTTGATAACGGAATGGGCTCACCGACTGGCCCATTGACGTTTATTGTCGAAGTTAAGTCCGTTAAATAACGCGATTGTACTAAAAAACACAATATATAGCGTATTGTACTTATACTTATACGCTATATAATGGATAGTGACAAAGGGGGTTATAGAAAAATGTCAAAAGAAATTACCGTCTATACGCGGACGACCTGTGCGTACTGCGTCCAAGTGAAACGGCTCCTTGATATGAAGGGTAAAACCTACCGGGTCGTTAATATCGATGAAGACCCAGAGGCTGAACAGGCGATTATTGCCCGGAGCGGTGCATGTACCGTACCTGTGGTGACAGTGACAGATGAGTCGGGTGAAGAGCAGGTGGCTAGTGTTGGCTGGAACCCTGGGGCGCTTATGGCGGCAGTTGCCTAGATAAACAGTTCGCAGTTCGCATTTTTCAATTTACAATGAGGTAACAGGTATCAGGTGTCAAAAATATTTTGAGTAATCTGCGATTTGTTTGATCAATGAGAATTGATAACTTACTGTAAATTGTGAATTGTAAACTGTAAACTGAAGATTTATATTTATACTACGTAACATTTTTAAACGGCGGAAACTATGGAAAAAGACGACACACTACACGACGTAATCATGATCGGTGCAGGGCCAAGTGCGCTGTGCGCGGCTGTCTATACGACACGCGAGGATATTGATACAGTATTACTCGAGCGGGGTGTCGTCGGAGGTCTAGCTGCCACAACCGACTGGGTTGACAACTATCCAGGCTTTGCCGATGGCATCGAAGGGCTTAAGCTTGCCGAGCAACTTGAAAAACAAGCCAAGCGTTTTGGGGCTGATATACGGTATGGTGAAGTAACAAGTATTATTGATCGTGGTAACTATAAAGAAATTGAAACACTAATGGATGGGACACTCAAGGCTCGTGCAGTTTTGATTGCGACGGGTTCAGACTACAAGAAAATTGGTGTACCTGGTGAGGCAGAGCTATATGGGCGAGGTGTACATTACTGTGCGACATGCGATGGAGCATTTTATCGCGATAAAAGATTAGCAGTGGTAGGTGGTGGAAACTCTGCAATCCAAGAAGCATTATTTTTGACTAAGTTTGCTTCGCATATTGATTTGCTTGTTCGATCCAGTATTCGTGCGAGTGATGTATTGCAGCGCGAGCTTGATAAGGCAGTAGCCGAGGGAAAGATCACCGTGCACCTTGCGACGACCACTGATGAAATTGTCTCGACAGATGGCAAAACGGTATCCCGGGTGAAAGGGACACATGACGGTAAGCCAGTTGTCTTTGACGTTGATGGAGTATTTATCTTTGTAGGGCTACTGCCAAATACCGGTTTCTTGAAAGATTCGGCGGTTGAGCTAGATGAAATCGGTATGGTAAAGACGGATAGCGAGCTTCGGACGACGATGCCAGGCGTATTTGCGAGTGGTGACGTCAGAAATGGTGCGACAGCACAGATTGCTAGTGCGGTTGGTGAGGGTGCAACGGCTGCGCTCAAGATCCGCGAGTATCTCGATGAGCACGCCCGCGCGGCAAGCGTGTAGCTAGCGATGCGTACGCAGGGATGAGGCAAATTTTCGTGGATAGTCAGTGACAACCGCATCGATGTCTTTTTGGGCAAGTTGTGCGATGGCATCACCACGATTAACGGTATAAGCATAGGTGAGCATATCTAATTTGTGTGCTGCTTGAATCGCGAGCGATGGTGCATGGAGGCGGTGAAAGCCGACTGCACTAAGATGTAGTGTCCGCTCAAAGGCAAGAAAAGCGAAGGGGTTGATATGCTGGAGGTAACCAAGAGCAATACTGTTACTACGTGATCGTACCGCGGCTAATTCACGAAGAGAAAATGATGATATCATAATGTTTTTTATCATATGTTTGTGGTGCTCGAGGAGGAACTCTATCGTTTTGCGGCCTGACCCACGGTCTTTAACTTCGATATTAATAAATATTTTACCGCCACACTCTTTGAGAGCTTGTCGCAATGTAACGATAGGGTATTCACTTCCGGCGGTACGTTTTTGCAGCTCTGATAAGGTAAGCGTACGGATAATGTTAGCTTTTTTGTGTGTACGGTAGAGGTGGAAGTCATGAAAAAGCACCAGTTCACCATCACGTGTGAGGCGTACGTCAAATTCGATCATGTCGGCACCTGAGGCGACTCCTTCACGCAGAGCGGGTATAGTGTTTTCAGGATGAGTACCGCGTGATCCTCTATGGGCAATGATAAGCATGGGGTTAGTATATCATCCTACTGACGATTCGTACTGTGAAGATACGATTGACAGGTGATATACTGGTAGGGAATACGAAAATAGATAAAAGTAGGAGATAGTCATGCCTGATTTTAATAAAGTCCTGACACCTGGTGATATCGAAGCGGGTGTTATTAATACTGTTATTGAAATACCGAAATGGTCAACACTAAAGATTGAATGGAACCGTCACGTGGCGGCTTTTGAGCTTGATCGTGTTGAACCAAGTATCTTTGCTAAGCCTGTGAACTATGGTTTTATTCCGGCAACACTTGATGAGGATGGCGATGAACTCGATACCCTTGTTCTTACCAATGACCCTATCCCGACGGGTGTATTTTTGAAGGCAAAGGTTATTGCTGTGCTGAAGTTTGAGGATGACGGGGAAGTAGATGACAAGATTATCTGCGTACCTGAAGATGATCGAAATACTGATAATGCCATACAGTCGCTATCAGACTTGCATGGTCGCTGGAAGCAAAAAATTGAGCATCATTTTATGCATTATAAAGACCTCAAAAAACCAGGTAGCACCAAGGTGCTTGGCTGGGGTGATGCTGATGAGGCGAAATCGATTATTAAACAATGCATTGAGCGCTACGAATCGAACAACTAGCACGTGGACGGATCGGTACAATCAAATCATGATGTTAAGGGGTACGTAGCAAAGTGCCTACTTATTAACCCTGACAACCGCATCCTCCTCCTAAAGATTGGCGAACACACTAAATATCCGTATCTTTCACATACCTCGGATTTACCAGGCGGAATTGTTAAAGAAAATGAGACACCCGACGAAGGCGCGCAGCGAGAAACGCGTGAAGAGACTGGTATCGATATACCGCTATCTGAACTTCGCGAGGTGTATCGGGCGAGGACTGTCGTTGCGGGTGTCGGTACTGTCGTTGAAAAGCGACTCTACCTTGCGCAGGTAACAACATCAGAGGTTAACTTGAGTTACGAGCATCAATCGTATCGATGGATAACCCTCGATGAGTTACTTCATAAGAAATTCGTAGGATTTTACTTTGATGATTTTATCGAAGAAGCGTTGCGGCGGCTGGTGGATGAGCGGTTGATTGAAACAATATAGTGCAAGGAGCGGGCGCCCCTTATTTTTTATAGCGATTGAGCTGGGCACGGATTTTGTTGCGAGCATGAGAGGTAAATACCCATGATAACCAGTCAGTATTTGGCTTGGCGTTCTTTTTTGTGATAACTTCGACAACTTCGCCGTTTTGTAGTCGGTAGTTAAATTTTTCCATCTTGCCGTTGACAATAAAGCCTGAGGCTTTTTCGCCAAGATCGCTGTGGATGCGATAGGCAAAATCAAGTGGTGTCGCTCCTTCGGGTAGATCGTAAATATCACCTTTTGGAGAGTAAACAAATATTCTGTCACCAAAAAGATCAATCTTTAGATGTTCGACATCGATCTCTTTCCCTTCTTTGAGTTGGGCGGCGACTTCTTGGAGCTCCCTAATCCAGCGTAAATCAGCAGGCATATCAGCAATATGGCCTTTACGGTAGGCATCGGTCAGCTTTTGTTCATTGTAGTGAAAACTCGCAGCTAATCCTCGTTCTGCATAATCGTGCATTTGCTCGGTACGAATCTGAAATTCAACAATTTGACCTGAAGATGTCATGACGGTAGTGTGAAGACTTTGGTAACCATTGAGTTTAGGGCGTGCAATATAGTCTTTGATACGGTTGACCATTGGCGGATAGAGGCCATGAATGATGCCAAGCACTAAATAGCATGTCGTCACATCTTCGACGATGACACGGAGAGCAAGGATGTCGTATATCTCATCAATATCAGGAATTTTGCGGAGTTTTTTATAGAGACTGTAGACACTTTTAACGCGTCCATCCATTTGATGGGGAATCTTCTCGGCTGTCAATCGAGCATCAATAGTGGTTCGTACTTGTGCGAGGCGTTTACGACTCAGGCCGATTCGGGTATTGATCTCTTTTTTCAGACGGTTGTGTTCTTTCGGATTCAGATAGGAAAAGGCTAGTTCCTCAAGTTGCACGCGAACACGCCCCATGTTGAGACGATCGGCAATCGGGGCAAAGACTTCAATAGTTTCACGAGATATTTTCTGTTGTTTTGCGGCAGACATATAGCGTAGGGTTTGCATATTATGGAGGCGATCGGCGAGTTTGATAATGATGACGCGGACATCTTGGCCAACAGCGATGAGGAGTTTGGTCAGGTTGTCTTTGGTTTCAGGTAAGTAATGACTGAGGTCTTTCATACCGGCGCGTGCTTGACTAACTTTTGTGACGCCGTCTACCAAAAATGCTACGTCACGGCCAAAGTATTTCTCTAACTCCTCAAATGTTGCATCAGTATCCTCGATCGTGTCATGCAGGACACCGGCGATAACCGTGTCGATATCCATCCCCCATTCGATCAAGATTGCGGCGACTGCAAGCGGGTGGGTAACGTATGGTTCACCGCTCCTGCGTTTTTGACCGGCATGTCGCTCGGTTGCGAGATCAATCGCGCTGGTGAGCTCGATCAGTTGATCTTCGTCATAGTAATCTTCGGCAAGGGTGAGCAACTGACGTTTTTTCATAGTTCTATTATAACTGATTGCACCGAGGGGGAATAACGATATATACTAGATAGTGAAAGAGCTACTGCTTAAGGAAAGGGATGGCACTATGGCAAAATTAGCGATTAACGGGTTTGGGCGCATCGGACGTAATGCATTTAAGATTGCATTTGATCGTAGCGACCTCGAAATTGTGGCTATTAATGATCTGACAGACACAAAAACATTGGCGCACTTACTCAAACATGATTCAAACTACGGTGAGTATGAACATACGGTTAGTTATGATAGCGATGAAATCATTGTCGATGGCAAACATATCAAAGTTCTTGCCGAGAAAGAACCAGCTAATTTGCCGTGGGATGAGATGGGCGTCGATATTGTGATTGAGTCAACTGGGTTCTTTGTTGATCCAGCGAAAGCACGCGCTCATATTGATCCTGCTGGGGCAAAGAAAGTCATTATCTCGGCACCGGCTAAGGGTGATGGTGCCGATACGATTGTACTTGGCGTCAACGACGAGAAGATCAAGAGTACAACTGATGTTGTGAGTAATGCAAGCTGTACGACAAACTGTATCACTCCTGTTATGAGTGTATTAGAGAGCAACTTCGGCATTCAAAAAGCGATGATGACAACAGTTCATAGCTATACAGCCAGCCAGAAGCTACAAGACGCACCGGCCAAAGACTTGCGTGAAGCACGAGCTGCCGCTGAAAATATCGTCCCGACAACGACAGGTGCGAGTATTGCCGCCGCTAAAGCGCTGCCTGCACTTGAGAATCGTTTCGGTGGGCTCAGTGTTCGGGTACCAACCCCTGTTGTTAGCATGAGCGATTTTGTGGTGCTACTTAAACGCGATGTCACGATTGATGAGGTAAACGACGTCTTTAAAAAAGCCGCTAAAGAGCCGTTTTATCAAGGTATTTTGACGGTTACCGAAGAAGAGCTTGTCTCGACTGACTTCAAGGGTAATTCTCATAGCTGTATCGTTGATTTGCCTCTGACATCAGTAGTCGGTGGGAATCTCCTTAAGGTTGTTGCCTGGTATGACAATGAGTGGGGCTACAGCAATCGCCTTGTAGAACTCACTGCAGATGTGGCTAAAACGATAGGAAAATAACGTGAAGATATACTTAGGGTCTGATCACGGCGGTTTTCATCTCAAAGAACAAGTGTTTGCGTATTTAAGTAAACAGGGTCTCAAGATTGAAGATGTTGGCGGCAAAGAACTTGACCCACATGATGATTTTCCTCAGTTTGCCGCGATTGCTTGTACGAAACTCATTGGTGATACTGATGAATCATCGCGTGCTATTTTACTATGTACTGGCGGTCAGGGTATGGCGATGGCGGCGAATCGATTTCGTGGTATCAGAGCCAGTGTTATATGGGATAGCTATGAGGCGAAAGTAACGCGTAACGACAATGATAGTAACGTTCTTTGTTTGCCGTCGCGAGTACTTGAAGATGATGTCTATGAATGGAAAAAGATTATTGATACATGGCTCAAGACGCCATTTGCCAATGCCGAGCGCTACCGTCGACGTAACCGTCAGCTCGATGACCTTGCGTAAGCAGTAACGTTTTACTATAGTTAGGAGTACTATGGCTCACCAATCACATCCACCACACTTATTACTACACAAACTTATCGGTGCGTTATCGTATTATGGTACAAGCGTACGAACAATTCTCTTTGGGTTTGTTTTAGCGATTGCCGTTGTCCTCGGCGTCACAAGTGGTGGGTTGTCGGCGGGTGCAAGTTTTGAGAATTATGTCTATATCGTAGGCTCATTTTTATTGCTCGATGCAGGATATGTCACTATCGCACGTGCTTTGCCGATATCAACCGAATCAATTGACCAGGTATTATTTTTGGCTATGCTAGTCATATTGGCGCTGCTCATCATCTTCCCGTATTTTGCGACAGCCCCAGCAGGATTGCTTATCACAGCGAAAGAATCATTCCTGTTTGCATTATTCGCACTAACGCTTCGTATGGTCTTAGGGTTTTTTGTCGGGCACCGCGCGCGCTAACGCTATGGCTATGATCGTACCAAGTGTTACGCCCTATTCAGCCGACCCTCATGTGTTTCGTGAACAAATTGAACGCGTATCATTTGCTCCTCGTATACAGATTGATCTAATGGACGGTGAGTTTGCCCCAAATAAAAATACGAATCCTATCCAAGTCTGGTGGCCAGAGGGAGTAGTGGCCGATATTCACCTAATGTATCGTCATCCAGCAGAGCATCTTGAGACACTTATCAGTCTTCGACCACACCTGATTATTTTACATGCAGAAGCTGAGGGGGATATTGCGGCTATGGTGCAGCATATTCAGCGCTTTTCGATTAAGGCTGGTGTGGCGCTACTAGCTGATACGACGGTAGAGTCAGCGCGTGACTGTATTGCGATTGCCGATCATGTCATGCTGTTTGGTGGCAAGCTGGGGCATTTCGGTGGCAAGGCAGATCTGACACTGCTCGATAAAGTAAGTGCCATCCGTGAAGTGAGATCTGATAGTGAGATAGGCTGGGATGGTGGCGCAAACCAGGCCACTGTCGCTACGATAGCGGCGGCGGGGATTGATGTTATTAATGTAGGTAGCGCCATACAAAGAAGCGATAATCCACAACAGGCCTATGAGGCACTTGAAGGGGTATTGAGGCAGTAAATCTAAGGCGATTATGGTAAACTAATAGATAATGAGTGGGCAATTAACACTGAAACAAATGGACGAAATGGCGAACACGATTCGTCAGGATATTATTCGTATGCTCGAAGCCGCTGGCTCGGGGCATAGTGCGGGCCCGTTGGGTATGGCAGATATCTTCACTGCGCTATATTTTAATATCATGAAACACGACCCGCACAATCCTGATTGGGATCAGCGGGATATCCTTATCCTGAGCAATGGGCACACGGTGCCGGTTCGGTACGCCACAATGGCGCGAGCCGGGTATTTTCCTGTGAGTGAGCTTGCCACACTACGAAAATTTGGCAGTCGCCTGCAGGGTCATCCGGAGCGGTTGCACCTGCCTGGTATGGAAACAACTAGTGGGCCGCTAGGCGAAGGGCTGAGTCAGGGCGCTGGCATGGCATATGTCTTGCAATATATTGATCCCGACCCTCAGCGCTGGATATACGTCATGATGGGCGATGGTGAACTTAATGAGGGGAATATTTGGGAAGCAGCTATGTTTGCTGGTAAATACAAGCTGCATAACATGATTGGCATCATCGACCGCAACAATATTCAAATTGATGGTAACACTGAAGATATCATGCCGCTCGAAGACCTGAGGGGTAAATGGGAGAGCTTTGGCTGGCACGTTCAGGAAGTTGATGGTAATAATATCGAGAGTATCATTGACGCCTGTAGTATGGCCCGCGCTATTACCAACAAGCCAAGTGTTATTATTGCTCATACGATCCCGGGTAAAGGAGTTGATTTTATGGAGTATGACTACAAATGGCATGGTGCACCGCCGAACAGCGAGCAGGCCAAAGATGCCTTGAAAAAGCTACGTACCCTTGCCGGGAAGATTAGGAGTGAAGGTGAATAATCTGCATCTTGCCACCCATATTGGCTCGAAAGATATTGAGACCGAATCGATTCGTAAAGGATTTGGTCGTGGACTTAAGGCTGCAGGAGATGAAGACGAAACGATTGTCGCATTGTGTGCCGATCTCACCGAATCAACTCAAATGCATATGTTTCGTGATGCGCACCCACAACGATTTATTGAAGTAGGTGTTGCTGAGCAGAATCTGGTGACAGTCGCTGCCGGCATGAGCGCAATGGGTAAAAAACCATTTACTAGTAGCTATGCGGCATTCAGTCCTGGGCGAAACTGGGAGCAGATACGAACAACGCTATGCCTCAACGAACGATTTACCTGTATTGTTGGATCGCATGCGGGTATTTCCGTCGGCCCTGATGGAGCGACACATCAGATGCTTGAAGATATTGCACTCATGAGAGTATTACCGCACATGATTGTGATTGCACCAGGTGATAGTATTGAGGCAGAAAAAGCGACGCGAGCCATTGCTCGTCAAGAATCGGCAAGCTATATACGATTAGCCCGTGAGGCAACACCAATATTTACGACCGAGCAGACACCATTTGAGATAGGAAAAGCCTATGTACTACGTGAAGGTAAAGACGTGGCGTTAATTGGTACCGGGACGATGTCATATCAGTGCCTGGTTGCCGCTGAAGAGTTGGCCAAACGTGGTATTAATGCTGAGGTTGTCCATGTCCCAACTATCAAGCCACTTGATACTGAGACAATTATTACTTCACTTAAAAAATGTGGTCGTGCAATTACGATCGAAGAAGCGCAAGCTGCTGGTGGATTTGGTAGTGCAATTTGTGAAGTATCGACCGAACGACTGCCCGTACCGATTCATCGCATGGGAATGCAAGATCGTTTTGGTGAGTCCGGAACACCCGAGGAGCTGCTTGAGCACTTTGGCCTTACCGATACCCATATCGTTTCGACAACTGAAGAGTTTATAAAACATAACCCCCAATATCATCAAGGAGAATAATCATGCCTGAGGCCCCCAAAAAAGACATTAACGATAATCCAAATGCAATCGATGTGATATCTGTCGGCGATACGGTTGTCGATGATTTTATCCGACTGCTCGATGAGAATGGTCGTATTGAAGATCGTGGTGAAGGTGATAAATGGCTTAGTATACCGTATGGGACGAAGATGCCATTTGAGAGCTCAAAGATCATCTATGGTGTTGGTAATGCTGCCAATGCAGCCGTAAACTTTGCAAAAATGGGGCTCAACAGTGCACTTGTCACTAACCTAGGGGCAGATGAAAACGGTCGTCGTGTTATTGAGACATTGCAGAAGAAAAAAGTCGATACGTTTCTTGTGAAGATGCAGCGCGGTAAAGTGACAAATTACCACTACGTTATTTGGTACAAAGAAGATCGTACGATTTTGATTAATCATGAGCACTATGACTACCATTGGCCGCACTTAACGCGTAGCGAGATCCCGAAGTGGATATACTTTAGTTCGATCGCTGAAAATGCTGTTGAGATGCATGATGACATTATGGAATGGCTTGAGCGTTACCCACAGGTTAAATTGGCGTTTCAACCTGGAACCTATCAGATAAAATTTGGCGCTCGGCGTCTTAAGCATGTTTATAAACGATCGGAAGTCGTCATACTGAACCGCGAAGAAGCTGTCCAGGTGACAGGTGGAAAGTATGGTGATCTCAATGAGTTACTCGATAAAATGCACGAACTTGGGCCGAAGGTTGTATTAATCACGGATGGTCCTGCCGGTAGTTATGCAAGTGACGGCAAACAGCGATTCTTTATGCCGATTTATCCCGATGTTGCTCCTCCTGTCGAGCGAACTGGTTGTGGTGATGCCTATGCGAGTACATTTATCGGTGCCCTTATTAAGGGATATACGCTCGAGGGAGCTTTGCAACTCGCACCAATTACACCCGCCAGTGTCGTCCTCTACCCGGGTGCACAAGAAGGGCTTCTTTCGACACGCGATCTTAAGGAGTGGCTTGAAAAAGCCCCAGCCAACTATAAAGCGGAGCCGTTGAAATAATATGGGCCTCACAATACACGACATCCGAGATAACTGCCTACATGCTCGACATTTGATGCAGCGCAGCCGCCAGCAACACTTTGCTGTCGGTGCCTTCAATATCGACAATCAAGAGACATTGATCGCCGTAGCTCGAGCTGCACAGGCCAAGAATTCACCTGTGTTGGTCGAGGTAAGCGATGGTGAAGTGACGGCACTGGGCCTAGAAAACGTCCGTGACATGGTTGATAATTACCGCAAACAATATGGGGTTGAGATGTATCTCAACCTCGATCATAGTCCGACCGTTGAGGCATGTAAACGTGCTATCGATGTTGGCTTTGAATTTATTCATATCGATATTTCTCAGGCGAACCACGATGCAAGCGATGAGGAGATTATCGCCAAGACTCGTGAAGTGGTTGAATACGCTAAGTTCACCGGTGCACTTGTTGAGTCGGAGCCGCATTATTTTGGCGGTAGCTCAAATGTTCACGATGAGAACATCGACTATGATGAGATCAAGAAAACATTTAGTACTCCCGAAGGGGCTCGTGGGTTTGTCGAGGCAACAGGTATCGATACCTACGCAGCAGCTGTCGGTAATTTACATGGGAAGTACCCAGTGCCTAAACAGCTCGACCTGCAGCTTCTACAGGAAATTCGTGATGCTATCCATTGCCAGATCAGTCTGCATGGCGGTAGCGGTACCCCTGTACATTATTTTGAGGAAGCAGCACGCATTGGGGTAAGCAAGATTAATATCAATAGTGATATGCGCTATGTTTTCCGTACGACCCTTGAGAAAGTGCTGAAAGATAATCCTAAAGAATACGCAATCGTTAAACTTATGCCAACAGTCTATGATGCCGTACAGCGTGTTGTTGAAGAGAAGATAGAAGCCTTTGGCTCGGCCAATAAAGCCGTGAGGTAGCATGTCGCGTGTACTTGCAGAGCTAATGGGTGAAGATCCCGACCGTCTCGGACGGATGATTAGCAAGCTTGAATCAAATATTGATCGAGAGTCGATCGATACGAGACTTATTGGGGATATTTATGAGGCGTCGGCACGAGTTCATCGGCTATATGGCCTTGATCCTCGTGACACAACGCCGTATGAACTCTATGTAGTGCTACGTTCACGTGCTCACGAAGACAATGAGCGACTTGCACGGTTACTGGGAGGGCAATTTCCTAATGCAGTGAGTGAGATGACACCGCACATTGTCACCCATATGCAAGCTCATGTCAGAGGAACGATCTGTTGGTCGTTGAAATCAAGTGTTGCCAAGAAGCTTCTTCAAAAAAACCCGCCACGTCACTTGCAACAAGCACTTCGGTATCGTTCGCTTGCGAGTATGCTCAAACATGAGCCTTCGTCTCAGCTTATGGTCGCTGCACGCTACGTCGAAGACGACGCCTGGAATCGTGAGATGATCGAACAGTACCGTGGATTGACACCACAAGATTTTGAGCAACGGCCTTTTGAGATTAGCTATCTTGATAATCCTGCCTATTGCGATATTCTTGCGCCTTCATCACGGCGTCATCACTTTGTGCTACATAGCAAGGAGATGGGGGCGATCATGATTGCACCAACTCGAGAAAAAGTTATCCGTGGGTATACTCTAAGGACAGTCAGCCTTATTCTTCACTCGATTCATGAGATTATATCAATGAGTAGCCTTATGAAGTATCACCAGGTCGATACGGCATTTGGTGCGCGCATCGCTAGTGCTATTGCTAATGATG
Source organism: uncultured Candidatus Saccharibacteria bacterium (assembly GCA_964552765.1). GTDB lineage: Bacteria > Patescibacteriota > Saccharimonadia > Saccharimonadales > Saccharimonadaceae > JAPUDQ01. Next base: position 89,008 of record CAZKIA010000001.1, on the reverse strand, counting down.
ATGTTGGTCATGTTCAGTTGGCGGGTCGGCGAGTGCATTGGCGTAGTTTGCATCGGTTTTTTGGTAGCGTTGACGATCCCGATAGTAATGTTGAACACATGGATGGGGCTGATTGGCGAAGTCAGAAGGTAAATGATGGCGTCGCACAATTTGCCGAGAGCCTTGGTGTTTGGGATGGCTCAGAGTGGGTCGCAAAACCAGGCCAACAACCCGTAAGCTATAACCTCGTTGACGTCAGTATTGATGCCTCATATGAGGCGCCTTTTGACACCCGCTCTTTAAAATATATGCGCCGCAATTTAGAGAGTGAATTATTGTCTCGGTACCTGGCGATACCTCATGTTCGAAACCTGGCGCTGCTTCGCATTACGTCTGATAATCGATAGTGATGAGACTGCAAATTGTATCAATATCATCAGTGATAGTGTAAAGCTTTTCATCGCCAGATGATATATATCCACTATTGAGCATCTCATGATGTACAAACTGATCCATTTTTTTCCAATATTCGTTGCCGACAAGAATGATCGGTACGGCAGGAATCTTTTTGGTTTGGATCAGTGTGATAATCTCAAAGAGTTCGTCAAGTGTACCAAAACCGCCTGGGTAGTAAACATAGGCATGCATATAAAATGTCATCATAACCTTACGAGTAAAGAAGTAGTGGAATGACATGCTATCAGTGGTGTAGGGATTTGGGGCTTGTTCATGTGGCAAGATAATGTTAAATCCGACTGATGTCCCGCCTGCTTCAAATGCACCACGATTGGCCGCTTCCATGATACCGCCACTCCCGCCACTCACAATTGTGTAGCCTTGCAGTGCCAACGCTCGGGCCAGGCTACGGGCGTGTTTGTAGTGTGGATCACTAGGACGAACGCGAGCTGAGCCAAATATATTGACGCGCATCGGGTATTTTTTGAGAATCCTAAAGGCTTTCTCAAACTCTTGATCGCTGCTGCGTAAGCTTTCGGTTGATTTTTCAATGGCTTTGACGAGATGTGCGTCGGGGAGCCAGACCCTTTTTTCGTGTTTATGTGTATGCGCCATATCTTGATAGTATACCGTATTTTACGCTGTAATTATCGTATAATAAAAAGATGACATCATTTCGATTGCAAAGTAACTATCAGCCAACGGGTGATCAGCCGATGGCAATCGAGCAATTGATCAAAGGGTTTGATAATGGCCAACGCGAGCAAACCTTGCTCGGTGTAACGGGATCAGGTAAAACTTTTACGATGGCCAATATTATTCAAAACCGTGGCGTGCCGACATTGGTGCTTGCACACAATAAAACACTAGCAGCACAGTTATTCTCAGAGTTTAAGGCTTTTTTTCCCGATAACGATGTTCATTATTTTGTGAGTTATTTTGACTACTATCAGCCCGAGGCATACATTGCCAGCAGTGATACGTATATTGAAAAAGACAGTAAGATCAATGAAGAGATTGACCGTCTGCGACATGCCGCCACAGCCGCTCTTTTGAGTCGGCGTGATGTGATTATTGTGGCGAGTGTTAGCTGTATCTACGGCATTGGGTCAGTAGAGGATTATGGTGATATGGCACTTCACGTCAAGCGCGGTGAGATGCGAAAACGTGATAAGCTACTACGTCATCTCAATGATATTCAATATCAGCGTAACGATATTGATTTTCATCGCAGCACATTTCGAGTACGCGGCGATACGGTCGACGTCATACCGAGTGGCGGCGAGGAAGCCTATCGGATAGAATTTTTTGGTGATGAAATAGAGCGTCTCACCAAAATTAATCCGTTAACAGGTGAAGTCATCGCTGAGCCAGAAGAGATAAAGATATTTCCAGGATCACACTACGTCACTCCCAAAAATAAAATCGAAAAAGCCGTTGTCCAAATAAAATCTGAACTCGAGGAACGACTGGCGTGGTTTGAAAAAACCAATAAATTGCTTGAGGCGCAACGGTTGCAGCAACGTACAAAATATGACCTAGAAATGCTAGAAGAGACAGGCTTTGTCAAGGGCATTGAAAACTACAGCCGATACCTTACCAATCGTGAACCAGGTGAACAGCCTGCAACGCTCATGGACTATTTCCCCGATGATTACTTGCTACTCATCGATGAGAGCCATATGACCATCCCGCAGGTAAGAGGGATGTATAACGGCGATCGTGCTCGAAAAGAAGTGCTTGTCGAACACGGTTTTCGATTACCAAGTGCGCTTGATAATCGACCTTTGACATTTACTGAGTTCGAGAAGCATATGGGGGATGTTATCTTCGTCTCAGCCACGCCTGGGCCATATGAGTTGGCACGAACGCCTGAGCCGATTCAGCAGGTGATTCGTCCAACCGGTCTGCTTGATCCTCTTATTGATATCCGCCCGAGTGAGGGTCAGATCGACAATCTTCTTGATGAGATACGTAGACGGATTGAAAATCGCGAACGTGTCTTGGTCACGACACTCACCAAACGAATGGCTGAAGATTTATCGAGTTATCTCATCGAACTCGGCATTAAAACAGCCTATATTCATAGTGAAGTTGATACGCTTGAGCGAGGTGATATCCTGCGGGATCTGCGCCTTGGAGTTTACGATGTTCTTGTTGGTATCAACCTTTTACGTGAGGGTCTTGATTTACCTGAGGTGAGCCTTGTGGCAATTATGGATGCTGATAAAGAAGGGTTTTTACGATCCAGCCAGGCACTGATCCAAACGATTGGACGGGCTGCTCGGCATGAACACGGCAATGTCATTATGTATGCCGACAAAATTACCGACTCAATGCAGCGAGCGATTGACGAGACAAACCGACGTCGCAGTATCCAGGAGGCATATAACACTGAACATAGTATTACGCCTCGGAGTGTCAACAAGGCTATCGATGAGGGATTGCGATCTATCATCCCGCAAAAGGATGATCCTAAAAAGGATGCTATTAATCTTAAAAAGATACCCAAAGACGAATACCCACATCTTATTCGAGAGTTGTCATCTCAGATGGAATTGGCGGCTGCTAATCTAGAGTTTGAAAAGGCAGCCGAATTACGCGACCTCATCGAAGAGATCAAATCATCTCTCTGATTTTGTCCGTACAAGATGATACAATAATAGTGTTTAACAAGCGTTACTATTAAACGAGGAAATCATGATGCAACCAGACAATGTCAATGAGCAGCAAAGTACGGCAGCAGTATCTGCTGCGGCACAACCTGCGGCGAAATCGCCGTTATCACTTCAGACAATGATGGGTAAACTTAGTCGCGGGATGAGTTGGTACGGTCTCGAGCTAGCGCTATCTGTTGTTGGTCTTCTCGTGACAGTAGGCGTTATTAATTACGCGATCTATGCACTTATCAACTACATGAAAGGCATCGAAAACCCTCTGGCGGTTCGATTTGTTGGTGAGTTCTCATTATGGGTAGCGGCCTCGATGATTATATGGTTGCCACTTGCAGTAGTGTTTTATCTACGAACACGAGCCGAGATTGAGCGTCATCCTGCGACAAAAGAGCGGCTTATTCACAAGTTATTTGTTGGATTCTTTTTGTTCAATGTCGTATTGGCAATTGCAGGCACACTCTTTAGCGTTGTCTATGCATTAATTCGTATCATTGTTGGAATCGATGATCAAGCAGGCGATACCGCTGTACGAACGATCCTCCCTGGGGTGTTAGCAGCACTTGTCAATGTGGGATTATTTTGGGCATATGGTCGGCACCAAGGTTTATCACGCAAAACATTTTCACTTCTCCTGACCGGTTTTGGTGTTGCTGTTACGATTGGATTGCTCGCTATGTCAGTGTCAAATGTTCAAGGCAGTGCGCACGATGAGAAAGCGGCGGCTGATCTATCGGACATTCAAACAGAGATCACATCATACTATGGCGACAAACGGTCATTACCATCCGATTTAAGCGCACTTGACGGCCTTAAGACAGAGACGAAGAAGCGACTCGCTCACTATGACTACAAAAAACAAGGCTCATCTCGCTATCAACTCTGTGCTACATTTAAGACTGATACCCAGAAAGCTTATGGCTACTCGACAAGCCGCTCATCATATACAAATGATGATTATTCAACCTATGCATCATTTACGACGCATGGAATTGGCGAGAAATGTTTTAAGCTAAGTGCTGGCTACTCATCTCTCTACAATGATTACCTGAACAAGCCTAGTTACAATACGCAAACTGACGATTCCTCGCTGTATTAGCCGTCCCAGCATTTGATTGGTATATAATAGATATAATATGTCCGCAATAACTATTGATGATGTCAAAAGATTAGCCTCACTATCAGCTCTCTCTATAAGTGATAGCGAGGCTGATGCTCTCCGTGTACAACTACAAGAGATTATTGGGTATGTCGAGCAGCTTAATGAAGTTGATACGACAGGCGAAGAACCGACCTACCAGGTGACAGGTCTTGAGAACGTGACACGTGACGATGTCGTTGAAACGCAATCTATCGGTCGTGAAGAGCTGCTAAAAAATGCGCCCGATACACTGGACGGTCAGGTAAAGGTCAAAAAAGTACTATGACAATAGATGATATAAAAAAACAGCTTCATGAAGGCGCGACAATACGATCGATCGTTCAGGCGGCAATTGATCGCGCCAAAAATGATAGTTACAGCTCGGTCTTATCCGTTATTGAATCGCGCGCATTGGCTCGGGCAGATGAGCTTGATCGTGCGCGTGAGGCTGGTGAAGTTCATGGTCGTTTGATGGGGGTGCCATTCTTAGCGAAAGATAACATTTTGACATTTGATAGCCGAACGACAGCCAGTGCGCATATGCTTGAAAACTTTACCGCGCCCTATCAAGCAACAGTTATTGAACGCCTGGAGGCTGAAGGTGCTATTTGTATTGGCAAAACAAATCTTGATGCTTTTGCTCACGGCGGCAGCACTGAAAATTCTTTTTTTGGGCCAACGAAAAATATCGCCGATGCCGAGCGTGTTGCCGGAGGGAGTTCTGGCGGATCTGCTGTTGCTGTCGCCGCAGGCATCGTTCCGTTTGCATTGGGGTCGGACACTGGCGGATCGATACGCCAGCCAGCGAGCTATAACGGTGTTGTTGGCCTCAAGCCAACGTATGGGTCGGTGAGCCGCTATGGTGTGGTTGCGATGGCTAGTAGCACAGATGTTGTTGGCCCTATCACTACATGTGTCGACGATGCACGCTTAGTGCTAGATTGCATGAATGGTATTGATCCACATGACAGTACGACGATCGATATCGAGTCGTTGATCGCGTCTTCGCCGTCTCCACTCCGTATTGGTGTTATTGAGCAGTCTATGACTGATGCCGTGGATCCTGAAGTGACCCATGTCGTTGAACATGCCATCACATCACTGCAATCAGCCGGCCATACGGTAGAGTTCGTGTCTATGCCATTGCAAAACTATGCACTAGCCGTTTATTACATCGTAGTACCGGCTGAACTAACTTCAAATCTCGCGCGATTTGATGGTATCAAGTATGGACTATCAGAATCGGGTGGTTCTATCGCTGAGGTCATTACAAACACCCGCACCCAAGGCTTTATGGACGAAAATAAACGACGCATTCTTATTGGTAACTACGTACTGAGTAGCGGGTATTATGATGCCTATTACAAAAAGGCTCAGACAGTTCGTACAAAAATTATTAAAGAATTTGATGCGGCATTTAAACAGTACGATGTATTGATAAGTCCCGTCGCACCAACGCCGGCATTTCGCCTTGGTGAAAATACTCAGGATCCTCTGCAGATGTACCTCACTGATATCATGACCGTTCCGGCTAGTCTAGCTGGCCTACCAGCTATTAGTGTACCAGCGGGCAAGACATCGGCTGGTTTGCCCGTCGGACTGCAGATTATTGCACCAATGAAGCACGACCAGATAGTACTTCAGGCTGCGAAGTTATGGGAGGAACACAATGGATAATCTCATCATTGTAATGTTTGTCGGGCTGATCGTCGTAGGAGTGGCACTGTTGATAGTGATTAGTCTTGGTCGTCGTGGGCGCACGGGGATCGACAAGGATGTCTATCGTCAAGAATGGTTGAGAATCGAAAGTTCTGTCACGGCAGACCCCTCGACACAGCAATTCGCAATTCTCCAGGCCGATAAATTACTCGATCGCGCCCTCCGTGAATCTGGCTACAAAGGACAAACAATGGGAGAGCGAATGGTGAGCGCGGCACGTGTCTTTAGCCGTCGTGATATGATTTGGGCCGCTCACAAACTTCGTAATCGTATTGCCCACGAAGATTCGGTGAAGATTTCGCCGCGCTTAACCAAACAAGCCCTTAGTAGTTTTAAGCGCGGTCTACGCGACTTGGGGGCGCTATGATATCTGAAAGCGTCCGCAGTGCTTATACGGCGACAATCGGGATCGAGTGCCATGTTCAACTTAAGACGCGCACCAAGTTATTTACGGGTGCTGATAATGATGCTCGAGGTAAGGAGCCGAACACTACCGTTAGTCCGCTATGTTTTGGTCTGCCAGGTACATTGCCGGTATTAAATGAAGAGGCAATCACACTCGCAATCAGGGCGGGGCTTGCGCTGAAAGCAGATATTGCGCCATTGAGCCGTTTTGAGAGAAAACATTATTTTTATCCAGACTTGCCACTTGGCTATCAGATCACGCAACTTGCAGAGCCGATTATTCTCTCTGGGTCGGTTGACATGACACTTCCTGATGGCGAGACAAAAACCGTGCGGATTCATCATGCTCATCTTGAGGCAGATGCCGGTAAATTAACGCACCCAGCGGGCAAAGAATACAGTCTGGTTGATTACAACCGTGCTGGTACGCCACTGATCGAGATTGTGTCCGAGGCCGATATGCATAGTCCGGCCGAGGCAAAAGCCTACGCACAGGCGCTCTATATGCTCATGACCTATGCAGATGTAACCGATGGCGATCTCTATCATGGCAATATGCGTTTTGATATCAATGTTTCGGTAAGCAAGACTGATACATGGGGGACGCGAACTGAGACGAAAAACCTCAACTCATTCCGTTCCGTAGAAAAAGCTGCCGAGTATGAGATTCAGCGCCAGATTGAAGAGCTAGAGCGAGGTAATAGCATTACACAAGAGACACGTGGCTGGGATGAGGCCAAGCAAAAAACGATCTCGCAGCGTAGCAAAGAAAACGCCCACGACTATCGATACTTTCCTGATGCTGATTTGCCGCCAATTCGGATTTCTACCGAGAGAGTTGATCGGGCAAGGGCTACAATGCCGCTCCTCCCTGATCATTATCGGACACTCCTTAGTGAGTTAAAGCTAGACGATACGGTTATTGTAGCGCTGCTTAGCTCTCGACCAACTGTTGAGCTTATTTCACGGCTTAAAGAGTCAGGCCACACGAGTGCTGCTCGGCGTACGGCGTTGTGGTTTGCCTCATCAGTATCTGAATCGGCAGATGAAACTGCACTACCTGGCAGTGTTTATCAGGTTGTCCCAGACGATTTTTACGCAGAATTAACAGAGATGGTTGATAAAGATGAAGTAAATTCTACCGCTGCCAAAGAGATATTTGCCCTTATGCAAAAAGATAATCTCTCGCCCCGGGTGATTGCTGAGCAACATCAGTTACTTCAAGTCAGTGACGAGGGGGCAATTGGGGCGATTGTCGACGACGTACTGGCTGATCCAGCGTCGCAACAAGCACTCGATGATATTCGGGGCGGAAATGATAAGGCGATTGGTTTTTTGGTTGGTCAGATTATGAAAAAATCAAACGGTCAGGCTAACCCAGCACTAGCGCAGAAGCTCATTCGTCAAAAACTTGAGTAGAACAGTGATCAAGGAGGTCATAGGTATGAAACAGCCAACAAAAGCCATCATTCTCGCCGCGGGACTTGGAACACGATTTTTACCGCAAACAAAAGCAATGCCCAAGGAAATGCTGCCGATCATTGATAAGCCAGTTATCCAGCTTGTTGTAGAAGATGCAGTAGCGGCAGGCGTGACGGACGTCATTATCGTGACAGGTTCGACTAAACGGGCGATTGAAGATCACTTTGACCGCTCTGATGGTATGGAGGCAGAGCTTCGAGAAAAAGGCAAAATTGCTATGGCAGATCAGTTGAAAGCGATTGCCGAGATGGCGAATTTTGTCTATATTCGACAAAAAGGTGAGCCAAAAGGCAATGCGCTGCCGGTACTCAATGCGCAACATATGATCGATGACGATGAACCATTTTTTGTCCTGACGGCAGATGATTTTTACCATAGTGAGGTGCCCCGCGCCGTGCAGCTAAAAGATGCTTTTAACCGATCGGGTGGCAAAAATATCGTATCACTTATGAAAGCAGGGCCGGGCGACGGTGATATGTATGGTATGGCTCGGGTTGGTCATGATCTTGGTGAAGGTACAATCGAAGTAACGGGTCTTGTTGAAAAACCAGGCGAAGCAAACCGACCAAGTGACTATACATCATTACTTGGGTATATATTGACGCCTGATATCTTTCCAATTCTGGCAGAGAAAAATGTTGATGCAAAAGGTGAGCTAACACTTTCGACAAATATCAACAAGCTTGCAGAGCGCGGTGAAGTCTATGGGCAGGTGATCGAAGGCACATGGCTTGATGCAGGTGATCCGATGAAATATCTTCAGGCACTTGTCGAAGTGGCACTGGGTCATCCCAAGATCGGGGCTGATTTTCGTGCATATCTGACTGATCGACTGACAAAATAAATCTATCTTACCTCTGTAAATAGTGTATCTTACGATTTTGTGAACCAGCGTACATTTTGTTGTCATATCAACATGCTAGACTTATGCCATAACAACATAAGTAAGGAGTTACACTATGGATGCAGGTTTGGGCGGTTGGCTAGGAACAATTATTATCGGTGGTATTGCAGGATGGCTCGCAAGCATGGTCATGAAGACTGATGCATCAATGGGCGTACTTGCGAACGTGGTTGTTGGTATTGTTGGTGCACTTGTTGCAAACCTATTACTACCAATGCTTGGCCTTGGAGGCACCACAGACGGCTCTGATATCATAACGAAGCTCGTCGTTGCGACAGTAGGTGCCGTGATTGTACTATTTGTCTTCAAGCTCGTGACTGGTCGTCGTACGGTATAACCCATACGTAACCGGCATTACGCTTTATCAAACACCGGACATGGTATACTACATATATCACCTGTCCGGTGTTTATGATTACAGAATAAGGAGAATATATGTCAGGCGCAGCAGAAATTTTAGTTATTATCTTGTCGGTATTTTTGGCCTTGTTTTTGATCCTCGCTATTGTTTTGACAATTATCCTCATTCGAGTCACGAAGCAAATTCGCGCAGTGGCCGACAATGCACGTGTGACTTCAGAGCATATTGCGAATATCACGGGCAACGCGGCTAAGTTTTCATCCCCGGCACTTATCGGTAAGTTTGTCTTTGATCAGATCAAAAAGTTTCGTAAGTAGCGTTACTGTACTTCTCCTACGGCACTGTCACCTCGTGCTGTAGATGGTATACTGGAAGGTATATGACGAGAGGGAAACACCCACAATCAGATGTGGCATTGAAGCCTAGTGATTTTGTACACCTGCATAACCACACTCACCACAGTTTGCTGGACGGTCTTACTAAGGTAAATGAATTGGTCGCGAGGGTGAAAGAGCTCGGCATGGAAGCAGTCGCCATGACCGACCACGGTACATTATCAGGGGCTATAGAGTTTTATAAAGCGTGTAAAGCTGAAGACATTCGGCCGATTATTGGCATGGAGACCTATGTCGCCGCACGTACCATCCATGATCGTGATCCAGCAAAGGACAAGGCACGATATCACTTGATTTTGCTCGCAATGAATAACACTGGTTATCAGAATCTTATGAAGTTAAGCACGATAGCCAACCTCGAAGGTGTCTACTATAAGCCGCGCATTGACCATCATCTTCTTGAGAAATACAATGAAGGACTCATCGCATTGAGTGCATGCCTTGGTGGAGAAGTCGCTGAAAAAGTTCGGAACGAAACGATGGCCGAAGCTAAAAAGACCGCCGAATGGTATCGGAGTATTTTTGGTGATCGTTACTACCTAGAGATACAAGATCACACGACGAAAGAGCAGGTCGCAACCAATACGAAGATTCTGCAACTCGCCAAAGAGACAGATATCCCGTGCGTGATCACCAGTGACGCTCATTATCTTGATGCGGCAGATCAAGAAGCGCATGAGATATTGCTCTGTGTCGGAACGGCAGCGTTCTTGGCCGATGAAGATAGAATGAGCCTGCGTGACTATCATCTGCATGTAACCAAACCGGAAGACGTTATAGAGCGTTGGGGCAAGGAGCATCCCGACCTGATCACGAATACCAAAGCTATCGCTGATCGCTGTGATGTGCAGTTAGAATTCGGTAAAATCTTAATCCCTCATTTCCCCGTGCCAGATGGAGAAACCGAAAAAAGTCATCTTGATCGGCTTGTTTGGCAGGGCTTAGCCTGGCGCTATGGCAGCATAGCCAAAGCGACAAGCGAAGCAATGACTATCGAAGAAGTTCGTCGATCATTGAGCGAAGAAGTTATCAAACGAGCTGAGTATGAGCTTGAAGTCATACAAAACATGGGGTTTAACGGGTATTTTTTGATTATTCATGATTTTATCAACTGGGGCAAGAATCAAGGGATTATTTTTGGGCCAGGACGCGGTTCGGCGGCAGGGTCAATTATTGCTTATGGGTTGAATATTACTGAACTAGACCCGCTAAAGTATGATTTGCTTTTTGAGCGATTTTTAAATCCTGATCGTATCTCAATGCCTGATATAGATATAGATATTCAGGATACGCGCCGCGATGAAGTGATTCAGTATTGCGTTGAAAAATATGGCTCTGAGCGTGTCGCTAATATTACGACTTTCGGTAAGATGGCGGCACGAGCAGCCGTTCGCGATGTAGCACGAGTACTCCAGGTGCCGTATGCAGAGGCCGATAAGCTAGCAAAGCTTATTCCTCCGCCAATTCAGGGTCGACATATCCCCCTTAGCAAAAGTGTGGCCTCAGATCCTGATTTGAAAAATGCCTATGAAACGAATCAGACCGCAAAAGAAGTGATAGATTACGCGATTCGCCTTGAGGGTACAATTCGTAGTCATGGCGTGCATGCGGCAGGCGTGGTGATTGCACCAGATGATATCGTCAAATTCGCTCCGCTTGAGATGGCGCAAAAAGGCGTTGTTGCGACCCAGTATCCAATGGGCCCAATCGAAGATCTTGGGCTGTTGAAAATGGATTTTCTAGGACTTAGTAACTTAACGATTATCAATAATGCACTTCGTATTATCAAAAAAGTATACAAAGACGAGATCAACCTCAGTGAGGTTCCGCTTGATGATCCAAAGACGTACGAGCTCTTTCAGCGCGGTGATACGACAGGCGTCTTTCAGCTAGAATCTGCTGGCATGAAACGATACCTAAAAGAACTGAAACCAACAGAATTTAACGATATCATTGCGATGTGTGCGCTGTATCGACCAGGCCCGCTCGGTGCTGGGCTAACCGACTCATTTGTCCGACGAAAAAATGGCGTTGAAAAAGTGACGTACGAACATGAGCTCACTAAGAATGCGCTGGCATCAACGTATGGGGTGATCGTCTATCAGGAGCAGGTGATGCAGATGAGCCGAGAGATGTCAGGCTTTACCGGCGGAGAATCAGACACACTGCGTAAGGGTATTGGTAAAAAAATCCCTGAAGTGATGAAGAAGATGGGTGAAAAGTTTATCGAGGGAGCCATCGAAAATGGCGTACCGCGGCAAACTGTCGAGAAGATCTGGCGCGATATCCTAGGATTTGCCGACTACGCCTTTAACAAATCGCACTCCGCTTGCTATGCACTGATCGCCTATTGGACAGCGTATCTCAAAGCGCATTATCCCGATGCGTTCATGGCGGCACTGATGACGAGTGACCGAGACGATATTGATCGTTTGGCGATCGAAATATCAGAGTGTCGTCATATGGGCATAAAAGTATTACCGCCCGATGTCAACCTTAGCTATAAAGAGTTTGCGATAGTACCGAATAAAAATGAGATTCGCTTTGGTATGGTGGCAGTAAAGGGTGTAGGCGAAAATGCAGTTGAAGAATTAATACGAGCACGTGACGAAGATGGAGAGTTTAAGGGTATTGGTGATTTTGCTCGTCGTGTAAGTACCGGTAAATTTAATCGCCGTGCGTGGGAATCACTTATTAAATCCGGTGCCTATGACAGCTATGCATCACGGTCGGACTTACTATTTAACCTCGATACCATAACGGGCTATGCCAGCAAAGTTCAGCGTGACGCCGCTAGTAATCAAGCTGACCTGTTTGGTGCAATGAGCGATGTTGTTAGTGTGCCAGAGATTCAACTCGCATCAGCACCAGAGGTTCATCATGAGCGTGAGATGCTGCAGTGGGAAAGGGAGCTTCTTGGGCTCTATCTCAGTGCGCACCCACTAGATCGATATGATGCATATTTTGAAGAACAAACGGTGCCGCTCGGTAGTGTCACACCCGAACACGATCGTCGAGCCGTCATGGTAGGAGGTGTGATATCAAGTGTGCGGACGATTTTGACGAAGAGTGGTAGTAAGATGGCCTTCGTTGCCCTAGAGGATAAGAGTGGCGAGGGAGAATTAATTCTCTTTCCATCGGTGTATGAGTCTGTAGGTGAATCGCTCATCCAGGATGCGGTGATACGCGTGAGCGGCAAAGTTAGTAGCACTGACAAAGAAGGCAATCCGCTGAGTGATCCTAAAATTCTTGCCGATGAAGTGATATTTGTAACAAATGAAGAACTGGATACCTATGAGAGCACGGGCAAAAAGATGAAAGCACCGAAGCCGAAGAAAGCTATTACGAGTGCGCCGAAGACTCCACCAGCGCCAGCCTACACCTACACGCCTATTGAGGAGAAATTACCAAAGATATATGTGCGCGTCACGGATCCAACTGATCAAGAAAAATTACTACAACTTAAGAAAACATTTAATGAGTTTCCCGGTGAAAGTGAGATTATTCTTGTACTTGGTGAGGCAAAGAATTCAGCGATTCGCTTACCATTTCGGGCCCAAGCGGCCAGCGAGCTTATCTCGCGCGTAGAGACAATTTACGGCGAAGGAACAATTAAGTTTACTTAACTATTGAAGGTGTGCAGCAGTAGTTGTCAGAATAAGTGCCATTGCGAGTGTCAAGGCAATGATATCAAACGTAGGATGAGAGACAACAAAACGCTCACTGGTTGCATAGGCATGTTGCATCAATGTACGATGTGTCAGAGCATAGCCTATGGCCGCCATGACCATAAGCGCAAGACTGGCAATGCCAACGCTCGATAATGTACCCATTTCAAGCATATCGAGAACTGAAATATTTTTAGCAGCAGCAACGCTCACCGGTGCGGGGGCAGATTGGGGCGACAATGTCGCAGTTTCTTTGTTGGGAGTTTCAGTGGGTTGCAGTGCAGGTGTCTGGGTAGGTGATATTGGTGTCGCTGGTAAAGACGCTATCTGTGTCGGGGTCGATGGAGATGTTGGTGTAGAAGTAGCAGATGGCTCTGGTGTAGATGGGGCTGGTGCCGCAGGTGCTGGGGCTGGTGCTACAGGAGCCGGAGGAGTGTAGTTATACGGCGTAGCGTAATGAGCAACCACGATAGTGTATTCTCCTCCTTGGTAATTCGGTACATTGACGATACCGTAGCCAACGTCGACATAATTACCGAGAATATTTGCGCGGTGACCGGCACTATTCATCCAACCTTGATTGACGGCATAGGAGGTATCAAACCCATAGGCAAGATTCTCGCCTGCCGCTGAGTAGCTATAGCCGGCAGCTTCAAAAAAATACCATGGCTGGGTGCCATCAGGTGCTACATGCGCCCAGTAATTGTTATCGGCCATATGCTGAGCCTTCGCCTGAGCGGAATTATTAAGTGCACCGTTGAGTGAAAATGCCCCAAGACCATTGGCAGCGCGTGAGGCATTATTTTCTGCTAGCAGTGCTGATCGACTCATCGAAGTAGCATACGATAGAACGGCTGGAGCCGAGTCTTGGCGAGCTAGCTGAGGAAGGTTGGCCCCATCAAAGCGGATAAGAGCGACCGCGATTAACATTACACCAAATAATAGTGCTCGTATGGCGTGCAAATGATGCGGATGAGCCCCCGGTTTTTTATTTTTTTGTTTTTTCTTCATAGCGTGCTTATGGTTATTATGCCATACGTAGCCCATAGAGGGCAATACCTGCGGCGACACTCACATTAAATGATTCTTTTTGGCCGTACATGGGGATTTCTACAATATCATCACAGTTGCGAAGTAGTTGTGGTGAGATGCCAGCGACCTCCTCGCCAAGTAATAGTGCAACGCGATCTGGCGGCTGGTAATCAGCCAAGGAGATTGAGTGAGGTGCTTGCTCAAGCCCTACGATTCGATAGCCGCTACTTTGTAATGAAGTGAAATCTATCTTTTGAGTACACTCAAACGGGACGAGATATTCTGCGCCTAAGGCAGTTTTATGGATCTGTGCTGTAATCTTTTGGCGGAGATGAGGCAAGCGCGTGTCGTCTGGCGCCTCAGGATAGGGCGTATACCCACTGATGATGATTTTGTCGACGCCTAGTCCTTCGCAGGTACGAAAAATACTTCCCACGTTATGGGTGGAACGGATATTATGAAGAACAACAATCAGTGAACGCATGTATATAAGTATACGGCACCGATGTGACTTCTTTCGCTGCTGTCTACTATTTACTAGCTACCATTTACTATTTACTTCATACCATCTAACATAAGTAGTATGAATGATGACAAGCAGCAGACAAAATTTCGTGATCAAGAAGAACAGAGTACACAGCAACGTGCTGGGCTTTTGGGGTTAAACTATCTTGATACCAGAGGGATGGCTGAGACGACGCCGCTTGTTCAGGATAGCTCACTAACTATTCAGCAAATGTATCAGCAAAAGCTGATTCCACTTCGTGAGGGCAATGATCAGCAGTCGGCAGTATTTGGCGTGACGTCAAGTACGCCGCAATCCGTCATAAAAGCTATCAAAAATGATTTTTCCGGCAAGTCAACCATCGTAGAGTTTGTCATGATCAGTCTTGCGGGCTATCGCGAGTTTATGCTGAAGTACGATCCGCCCAAAGAGGTGGTGTATGATGATGTTGAGATTGCCGAAGAAGGCGATAGCACAACAATCCAGAAAGTCTCAGAGACGCTTGAAGGGGTACGAACTGATGACGTCCTGAACTATCTGATTGAGCAGGCAGATGATCTGGGGGCAAGTGATATTCATATTGAAAACCAACGAGAAAACGTTCGTATTCGCTTTCGCGTCGATGGGGCATTGCATCGTATCGCTGAGATATCTCATGATAAATATCGCGTTTTGTTAGCATCGATCGCGAGCCGGGCTAATATCTCGACAGCTGATCAGGGTGCGCAAAGTGGCCATATGCACCATATTCCAAAGGATAATCCTGACCGTTTGCTTAATATGCGTATTGAAACTGTCCCGACCGGCTATGGTCAAGATGCAGTGATACGACTTTTTAACTTCGATGAATCACTTCTCAATATCGAAAGTCTTGGTCTTGATGATGCGCGCCGTAGTCGAATTGAAGAGGTTATCACGCACCCCCACGGTATGGTGATGGTAGTGGGGCCAACGGGTTCGGGTAAAAGTACGACGCTCTACAGTATCCTCAATGCCCTTAATACACCCGATCGCAAATTGTTGACGCTTGAAGACCCAATTGAGATGAATATTGCAGGTATTAGCCAGATCCCTGTCAACACGACGACAGGTGATAGTTTTGCGGAGAAGCTTCGTGCTGTACTGCGGCTTGACCCGGATGTTGTTATGGTGGGAGAAATTCGTGATGTCGATACTGCAAGAACAGCTATCCAGGCATCTATCACAGGGCATCTTGTACTGAGTACTTTTCATGCGTCGAGTTCGGCTGCTGCGTTTGCACGTATGATTGACATGATTGGACAGAATCCAATTTTTGCAAATGCAATACGCATGGTGATGTCCCAGCGTCTTGTGCGGCGGCTCGATGATGCGACTAAAATTGCTTATGACCCAGATGATACAACACGTCAGTGGATACGCGATACGATCGGAACATTGCCCGATGGCTATGACATGCCCGACATTGACACAGTTCAACTCTATAAACCCGGTATCACCCCTGAATCACCATTTGGATTTAAGGGTCGACTCATGATCATGGAACAGCTTGTAGTAACTGATGCTACGCAGAAATATATTCGCGGTGAGATCAAAGATATTGATGTAAGGGAAATAGAAGATGGGGCGAAGCGCGATGGAATGTTGACGATGATGCAAGATGGTATCCTCAGGGTCTTGCATGGTGAGACAACGCTAGAAGAGATCAATCGCGTTCTATAGGGTATTTACCCATCCAACGATCACGAATAACACGGAGGCCAGATCGACCAAGAGCCTTCAAGGCGCGGGGGCGAAATATGACCGGTGACATTTCTTTCGTGAGACGAGCTGCCTTTTTGGTCATGAGCCACTTGTCTTGCCAGCTAAGTTCAACCGCTATCTCGCCATTTTTATAGTCTTTGTGTGCATCGATAATACTATCGAATAAAATACCACTCTCCCCCATGAGACGAAAATTTCTGGCAAATTCACCATACTTGGCAGATGCCCGTACGGTATCGCTACAAGCGAGCAGCATGATATCTGCAAATACGATGCCTTCATGCTGGCGATGCTGGATGTACTCTGACGCCGAGGTAGTCTGTTTTATGGTGTGATTGAGTTCAAAAATTTGCATCGCATGACTACACATTGCTTCATAGCGATGGGGATCGGCATCTGGAGAAAGGTGAGGAAAATTTTCACGTAGATACTCTGGAGTCAAAAATTGCTGGAATAACTGGTGAGATGATACCGGTGATATCGTATAAGAAGGGTTATCGATTGCATCATCAATCTGCCGTGTTAAGTTCAGCAGTTCGAGCCAGCACTGTAACGTTTGATCATCAAGATCAAGCGCAAATATATCTGATGCGATTTCGCGGTAATGATGGATTACATGATGTTGATCGATCGTTGGCGGACGTGTTTCCATGCCCGTTAATATATTGATATTCATAGGAGATTGCGAGCATAAGCAGTGTGCACTTTGGAGGTAAAATGTCGACTAGATAATTTTTTCTGAGATAACCGGCACCAGTTGTTCATCAAAAACAGAAGGAATGATCGCCTCCCGCGTTGGCGAGACAACAAGTGAAGCGATTGCTTCAGCTGCAGCGATCTTGTGGTCATCGGTAATCTTTTTGACGCCATGATCGAGTGCACCGCGAAAGATGCCAGGAAAGGCAATCGCATTGTTGACTTGATTTGGAAAGTCGCTGCGTCCTGTGGCGACGATGGCTGCCCCAGCAGCGCGTGCCTCATCAGGCATGATCTCTGGAGTTGGGTTAGCGAGGGCAAAGATGATTGGGTCGGGATTCATGCTTTTGATCATGTCGGGAGTGAGGAGGCCAGGTTGTGAGACGCCGATGAATATATCAGCTCCCTTGATCACATCTTGTAATGAGCCAGAGATATCTGATTCAAGATAGGTGAGAAGAGCAGTTTTCTCGGCATTGAGGTCAGTCCGATTGTCATTGATAACGCCTTTGCTATCGACGGCGTAGATTGTGCCGACACCGTAGCGATGCAATAGTTTTGTAATTGCCGTTCCGGCTGCACCTGCACCAACCATAACAACCTTGCACTCGTAGAGATTTTTGCCGGTGACCTTCATGGCATTTATGAGGCCAGCAAGCACCACGACGGCTGTACCATGTTGATCATCGTGGAATACGGGGATATCGAGCTCGTCTTTGAGGCGTTCTTCGATCTCAAAACATTGTGGGGCGGCGATGTCTTCAAGGTTGATCGCCCCAAAGCTAGGAGCAATTGCCTTAACTGTCGCCACGATCTCGTCTGGGGTATGTACATCGAGAATGATAGGTATACTGTCAATATCGGCAAAATGTTTAAAAAGCAGCGCCTTACCTTCCATAACGGGCATCGAGCCGCGAGGGCCAATATTCCCAAGGCCAAGAACCGCCGAGCCATCTGATATCACGGCAACAAGGTTATTTGTCCAGGTGTAGACAGGTAATAATGATTCATTGGCTGCGATTGCTTTACTGACGGCTGCGACGCCAGGAGTGTAATAGGCGCTGAGCTCGGTACGTGTTAGCTCGCGATCGTCACGGAGCTTCGTCGTTATTTTGCCTTTATATTTTTTGTGAAGTTCTAATGCTAGGTTGTCATAATCCATGAGTACAAGTATAACAGTAGATATGGGTTTCATTATCAATACCTTAGTATATTTGCTGATTGTGCCGGTGTTACTATTTATTGTCGTTCGAAAAATTGACAAGCGGTACCATGTCGGTGGTGACATCAGGCTTTTGGCGCTTGCGTGCACTCTCTTCGCGCTCGCTATGTTTTACCCGACACCGCTGATCCATGGTCAGAATACTCAATTCACAACCCATCTCATAGGTGGCGGAGTTATGGTGGGGCTACTGTGGATATATTTTATGCCATTGATGAGAAAATGGGAGTGGTGGCAACAGGCGATTATGCTCTACGTGGCCGTCAGTGCCCTTGGTGTACTCAACGAGCTCTATGAGCTGTTTGCCTACGAAATCGGGATGAGCACAGTACCCCTTACTGATACGTCATGGGACTTATTTGCCAACACTTTAGGGGCATTGATTGTATATATAGTGTACTGGCTCGTAAAAACTCTTTTCAAACAGAGATAAACCTGCTATAGTTGATACCTGACTATTGATATAAATCTAAGGTGAAGAGCAATGTTTGCATTAATTCAAAAGGTTAACGACTCACAAAAGAAGAAAAAAGTTGTCGATGTACGCAGCGGCGATACTGTTCGTGTTCATCAGAAAATTAAAGAAGGCGCCAAAGAACGTACGCAGATCTTTGAGGGTACTGTTATTCGTACCGACCGCAAAGACAGCCTAACTAGCCGTATCACAGTGCGCAAGATCGCCAGCGGTGTCGGAGTTGAGAAGAGTTTCCTTATTCATAGCCCATTAGTGCTGAAGATCGAGGTGACAAAGCGAAGTAAAGTTCGCCGTAACTACCTTAGCTACCTTCGTAACCGCGTCGGTAAAGGTACGCGCCTGACCGGTGTTAACTTTGACCGCGAATCAGTCAATGACGTACGTGACCTTGAGGCTGAAAAAGCCGAAGCCGAGATGAAAGAAGCCGCCGCTAAAGCAGCCGAGGAAAAAGCTGCTGCCGAAGCTGCCGAAGCCGCCGAGCTTGAGAAGAAGCAAGCTGAAGTTGAAGCTGCCCACAAGGCCAATAGCTAGTTTATTTATCGTTAATAATAAATTCCGCCCTCATTGTGCAACTGAGGGCGGGATTTTATTTTCGTATAGTTGCGACAGAGTAGAGTGCTCAACCATCTCTCGCCTAGACGCCATTGTCTATGCGAGAGATGAGTCGCTCGTAGGGTCAGATCATTTGCTGTATGTGTTCAAGCACCTGGGAGTGACGATCTGGGGGTAGTCCCCAGGATTCTTTTGTAATTGTCTCCGAAATCAGGCGGCGACCCTCTTCACTGCAAAAGTAATCGCGGGTGAATCCATACTTGGCGATGATGTCATGGGCGACACCTTCGGGTGATGCAGACATAAATGCAGACTCCACTCTGTCGACGCACGAAAGTATTTCTCTCGTGTACTATCCAGTATACGCTACACTAGTAAGATGATTATTGGTATTGATGAAGTTGGGCGTGGGGCATGGGCAGGGCCTGTTGTCGTAGGCGCAGTTAGCATGGGTGGTGTTGAGATAGAGGGGCTGACCGACAGTAAACTACTTAGCAAGAAAAAACGCGAACAACTGTCGATTGTGATTAAGCAAATGGCACCACGGGTAGGCATTGGTTGGGTAAGTGCGCGCGATATCGATCGTATCGGTATTTCGGCGGCATTGAAGCTGGCGGCGCGACGAGCACTAGCGCAGATATCACTTGCTGATGACGATCAGATCATCATCGATGGTACTATGCGGCTAATTGATGATCCGCGGGTGACACTTATGAAAAAAGCTGACCTCTTGGTACCCAGCGTCAGTGCGGCGTCGATCATCGCCAAAGTAGCCCGTGATCATTATATGTACAGTTGTCACGAGCTATTTCCTAATTATAAATGGGATGGCAACGTAGGGTATGGGGCTGCGGCTCATCGGGTGGGCATTGATGCTAGTGGAGTGACGCCGCTCCATCGGATGTCATTTGAGCCCATGAAGTCACTGGCAACTGACAGCGAAGCAAGTGTACGCATAAATTCGCACGTGCTAAAAAATGCGCATGGAGGAGATGATGCTGGGAAGTTACCTGTGGAAAGTAGCGAGAATCAAGAGGGCAGAGCGAAAAAGGATACGACGGGCGTGGGCAAAATGGCTGAAATGGCGGCGAGTCAGTATCTAGAAGAGTGCGGCTATACGATCATCGAGCGCAACTGGAAAACCAAATGGTGCGAGATCGATATTATAGCTAGCAAGGATGACGTGGTGTATTTCGTCGAAGTGAAATATCGGCGACGAGCTGACCAAGGTGGTGGCATCGCTGCGATCACCCCACGCAAACTAAACCAAATGAATTTTGCGGCGCGGCTATGGCTGCATAGCAATGGCGAGCATAATGCACAGTTAAGCGTTATCGAAGTGACGGGCGATGATATGTCGGTGACGGCATTCGTAGACAATGCCCTGTAGTCCTGAGGCGGGGAGTATTACCAAATTTTGGCGCGTTGCTTTGACGGGAGATAGAGGGCGTCGTCGCTCGTCACATTGTAGGTCTCGTAAAAAGTATCAACATGGCACACGACGCAGTTGACGCGGAAGCGAGATGGCGGATGCGGGTCTACTTTGGCGAGTTCGATAGCGCGCTCTAATGTCGCGTGGGCACACTCACAACGAGCAAAGTTAATAAAGAGCTCTTTCATCTGAGCGGGCATATTTGTCTCTGTTGATTTCATTTGGTAGGCTTCGATAGCAAGTTCGAGTCCACCAATGTCGGCGATCGCTTCACCCAAAATAAGCTTGCCTTGGAGGTGCACACCAGGAACAGTCTCAAAGGCATCGGCTTGTTTGACGATGTTTTCGGCCAGGGCATCAAATGCCTTGCGCTCGGCCGGAGTTTGCCAGCGATTGGTATTGCCTTCTTCATCAAAGTCAGCACCTTGGTCATCGAATCCGTGGGTGAATTCATGTCCTACTACCGCACCAACGCCACCGTAGTTAGCAGCGAGCGATGCTTTGGGGTCGTAAA
This sequence comes from uncultured Candidatus Saccharibacteria bacterium, assembly GCA_964552765.1. GTDB lineage: Bacteria > Patescibacteriota > Saccharimonadia > Saccharimonadales > Saccharimonadaceae > JAPUDQ01. The sequence continues at coordinate 67,655 of CAZKIA010000001.1, read as the reverse complement.
ACGGCGGCTGTAGTATCGCTGCTGGAAAAACAATCTCCAGGCGATTAGGGTGATGGTAGGCGTTGACGGTATGGGCATTCATCTCCCATTCTTCGTCGGCCGGACGGTTGCCAACTTTTGCGAGTTCAAGATCACTATCAAATTCACGTAGTTTCACGAGGTTTTCAAGATGATTATCATCTGACAAATGAAGTGAAGAAAGGTCTTTCCAGACGGAAGGATAGCCGACAAAAACAGAAATATTGTCAAGTTTTTTGTGAGCCCTTTTTTTCGTCTTCTCGCTCATCCAGCTGAGTCGATCAAGCCGTGCATGATAGGCGCGGCGAACATCCTCGACAATATCGTGGACGGCTTGCTTTGATGATTCAGGAAAGTGCTTCGCCACGTATTCACGACCGATAGCTTCACCGATAATGAGTCCGTCAGCCTGCAGGACGGCACGCTTCCATAGTGGTTTCATCTCGGTCATGCCATTGATGGCGGTGCCAAAGAAATCAAATGTCAGCTGAGCGCTGGTTGCGTCTATCCAGCTCTGGTAGCCTTTGAGTGCCTGCCAACGTAGATATCCTTTGATAGTATCGATATCATGTGTGAGTGCCACCATTTCTTTCATAAATGACGGCTGGCTGATAACCAGCGCATCATTAGGTGTTTTCCAGCCGAGACCATCAAAATATGCCATCCAGTCAAAGTCATACTGCTGCATGAGTTCCTGACGGGTTATAGGATTGTAATTTTTCGCAACATCGCGCAAGACAACATTTGTCCACGCGTGCGTTGCGATCGATTGTTCAAGATCGATGACATGCTGCCAATCCGACGTGACAATACTAGGAAGATGGCGCTGCATCTGCAGATAATAGTGTTCGTATTTGCGACGAATTTCGCGCATATGGTCGGATTCATCCAGGTAGTAATCACGATTGGGTAGCGACAGACCGCTCTGATGAAAGCGCAGCACATGCCGCTGGCTGTCCTTGTCGTCATGGTCGACGTAGAGTGTCCAGAGAGCAGATTGACCCTTGCGATGTGCCTGCCCAAGGTAATAAGCAAGATCGCGTGGGCTCGCGATGTCATCGATTGTTGTGATGAGACGAGACAGGAATTCATGATGAGTTTCTTTTAGCTCATCAAACTTTAGTGCGGTGCGATAATACGTCTGAAGTAGCTGTTGATCGTGGCTTAGACTAGATGGTTTTGCTGTGTCCAGGCGAGCGAATATATCGCGGACAGCCGAAGTGGCATTGTCGCGCAGTACATAAAACGTCCCCCAGGTGCTTTCAGTAGGTGGTATAGGGTTGTCACGCAGCCATGTATTATTTACATACCCAAAGTAGTCGTCTTGCGGGCGAAATGATGTGTCAAAATCTTGATTATTCATCTAATCATCGTACCATAGAGCGATAGTCGGTTCGCGTTCTTGCCAGGCAGTACGGAGTGCAATTGCTTCCTTGGCCGTAGCGATGGCACGTTCGCCGCCTTTGATTGTGTGAGCGGCAAAGAATTGGTCGTAGCGCTGCAGCCATTCATCCCCCGTGAGCGCCACGCCGCCATAGATAGCAAATTTTTCGATTATCAATGAATCACCTTGATATGTTCGTTCAATCCAATCCCAGTGAGATTCGAGCCACTGCCAGATTTTTGCTTGGGCATGAGGATTCCTCAGCAAACCCAGAAATAGCCACGGTAAGTTTTGTGGTTTAATGCGATCAGGATTCGTCAGAGCACGTATCAGTTGATCAATGTGCTCCGACCGCTGCGAGCAGGTGAGCGCATGCATTAGGTTTTCGCGCAGTTCACCATTTTGTAACTTGGTGTAGCGTGATAGAAGCGGCTCATAAGCAGACGGATCGTTAATGATAGTAGCGGCGAGAAGTGCGTATTGTTCGGCACCCGCTACCTGGTCAATCGACAACTCTGTGTAGCGAGCATGCAATTGCTGTATGAGCGTATCGTCATGGGCTAAAATACCGAGCTGGAGCAAGATAGAGCGGATTTTGCGGTCGTTGTCTGATTCATTATCGCGTGGTGTCGTGCCATATGTTTTGAGTGCCGGCGCAATAAATCGACGAATATTTTCCTGAAGTTTCTCGTAATGGGGTGATGTTAGCGAGCGAGTGCTGAGCATCGTTAGGACGATAGTAATCGTTCCCCACACGACATCTTGATCGCTGTGGCGAGCCAGATGAAGTAGTCGCACAAGCCGCTCGGTTGTTGTGTCGCCGGACTGAGCGAGCAAGGCATGTTCGTAAATCGCCTCGGCTTGTTCGACAGGGCTCAGCGTATCAAATGAATTGATCAGGCGATCAAAAGAGGTGTCATCATACGAGACGATGTAGTGGCCGATTGCATTGTGATTAATAATAGGGGATTCAGAAAGTAACGAGGATTCATCGAGCATTTGCCATTGTCCACTATGCCAAATTGGCAATGGCCATGGCTGGCTGTCATGGCCATTGAAACGGTGTTGGCGTAGTTGGCCATCGACGACGGAAACAATGGGAAATCCCGGACGAGATAACCACTCAGTCATAAATGTCGGAATGTCATGAGTATCGGATGCAAGCGAATTCCACAAATCTGTCCGTGATGTGTTGCTGTAGGCATAGGTGTCAAAATATCGCTTCATGCCAACGCGAAATTCCTCATGACCCATAAGTTCTATCATCATGCGGATGATACGACTGCCCTTGGCATAGGTAATTGCCTTATCAAATGCTGGCCCGATATCATCCGGGTGATTGATCTCATGAAGTACAGGCTGAATTGATGGTAGCTGATCACGTGACAGGGCGATTGTTGTTTCGAGGGTATGAAACATATGCCAGATATTCCATTCGGGATACAGTGCATCAATTGCAATATACTGCATGATGTTGGCAAAGCTTTCATTGAGCCAGAGATCGTCCCACCACTTCATCGTGACAAGGTTGCCAAACCATTGATGTGCGAGTTCATGGGCGATAACAGTCGTGATGTACTGCTTGAGGCTTGGGCTGCCGCTGTCGGTAATAAGCAGACAGCTCTCACGGTAGGTAATAAGCCCCCAGTTCTCCATCGCTGCAGCTGAAAAATCCGGTACGGCCACGTGATCGCACTTGGCAAGCGGGTAAGGCACGCCAAAATAGTCTTCATAAAACTCAATCAAATCAACAGCACGCGCCAACGGATAGGTAAATGTCTCGACTGGCTGAGCTTTCGTACCGTAGACACGGACTTCTGTGCCATTTTTGGTGGTGGCGCTTTCATGATGCAGATCGCCAATTACCCAAGCGAGCAAGTACGTACTCATGCGCGGCGTTGTTTGAAAAGTTGTAGATTTTAGTCCGCCAGCTTGCGGATGGATTTTTGATTTTAGAATCGGTGCATTTGAGAGGACGGTCACGTCTGGTTCCGTCACTAATGTGAGGTCAAATATTGCCTTGGCTTCCGGCTCGTCAATGCAGGGGAACACCTCACGGGCATGGTGTGACTCAAATTGCGTCATGATCAATTCTTTTTTCACCCCATTTTCTGAGTAGTAGCAAGGGTACATGCCGGTCATTGGGTCGGTAATAGCGCCATTAAATTCAATCGTTACCTGATAAACACCCGGCACAAACAAAGCATCGAGGCGAAGTTCATCATACTCGTGCTGAGTGTAGGGGACGATCGTATCGCCTACCTGGATGTTTGTAATCACCAAATCTTTAGCATGAAATGCTATCGGCGCATCGCCAAATTTTTCTCCGGTAATGCTAACAATGCCCGAAAATGTACGCGCCTCACGGTTGATAGTAAGATCAAGACGGTAGGTTTTGGGCTGGAATGTTTCGTATAGTCTTGGTGCGGGCTGCATAGATATATAGTAGCAAAAAAGCAGAGAATGGTTGACGGTTGGCACAAACAAGTGCTATGATGAATACGTACAGATCCGACCGGCAGGTCGGGTTTTTTGATGAAAACGAAAGGAATTTTCACATTATGGATGATCTCAACGTAAAACAATTAGTCCTGGCGATCACGACGATTGCTGAGGAAAAAAACCTCCCTGAGGAGACAGTGATGGATGTCGTACAGCAGGCAATTGCCGCTGCCTGGCGTCGAGACAATGGTGACCGCGACCAAGATGTTCGCGCCGAGCTCAATACGGTTAAAGGTACAGCAAAAGTCTACGTTATCTATCAAGTTGTTGATGAGGTAGAAAACCCCGCAACAGAACTCACGGAGTCTGAGGCGCGCAAGATACGCAAAGATGCCAAGGTTGGCGAGACTGTCGAGGAAGGCTTTGAGGCTACCAGTTTTGGTCGCGTGGCCGCTCAGACTGCCAAGCAAGTTGTCCTGCAAAAACTTCGCGAAGCAGAGCGTGAAGTTGTCATGGAAGAGTTTGCCGACAAAATCGGTACGGTGCTGGTCGGGACTGTCCAGCGTGTTGAGCCACGAGTTGTCCGTATTGAGATGGGCAAGACAGTAGGTATCTTGCCGCAGAGCGAACAAATCCCGGGTGAATTTTATAGTATCGGCAGCCGTATCAAGGTGTTTTTGAAGGATGTTGAGCGCGACAATCGCGGCCCACAGCTTATCCTGACTCGTGCCAATGAAGCCTTTGTTGAGTATCTGTTCCGCCAAGAAGTCCCAGAAATGGAGACAGGCGCTGTCGAGATCAAGACAATCGCTCGTGAAGCCGGTAAGCGCACCAAGCTTGCTGTTGCGAGCAATGTGCCGGGGGTTGACCCTGTAGGCACATTTGTGGGTGGTCATGGTACACGTGTCAATGCTGTCATGAATGAGATTGGCGAACAGGAAAAGATCGATATCATTACTTACGACGACGACATTAAGAACTTTATCGCGAACGCCCTGAGCCCAGCTGAGATTGCCAAGATCGAGATCGAAGAAACCGCCAAAGACAAGCGCGCAAAAGTATTTGTGACCGAAGACCAGCAATCAATTGCAATTGGTCGTGGTGGTCAAAACGTGCGTCTCGCCAGCAAGCTAACGGGCTATGAGCTGGATATTACCCCAGCGTCATCGATGCCTGCCGCCAAGCCAGCTGCCGAGAAAAAGCCTCGCAAAAACATTGAGGATGATCTCTTTAGTGCCATTAATGAGTCTACTGAAGAGTAAGTAGTACTCGGGGCTTGTCACAGTCGCATATTATAAACTAGCACTCTTGCATTGGGAGTGCTAGTTTTGGTATACTCGTAGTATAAAGTAATGCGACCAACGACTGCCACAATCCTGAACGGTTGCAAATAAGAGGGGGCGTATATCATGCCAGAAAATTTTTCGGACTTTCTCGATCATCTCACCGATAATGCGCGGGGGAGCTTGCAGCATGCTGAGATGACAGCACGAAGTCTTGGGAGCTCATACATTGGGACAGAACATCTGATGCTTGGTGTACTCGCACAGGAGGCATCAGTCGGGGCAAAGTTACTAGCCGATGCGGGCGTGACGCTTGAACGAGCACAGAGCGCCCTCAATATGACGCCACGAGCACTTGTAGTGAGTGTTGGGGCTAAAGGCCTCAGTGAAACGGCTAAGTTAACATTACGGATGAGTTGGGATGTGGCGCAGGAATTTCGTCAGGATTATTGTGGTACTGAACATATTTTGTTTAGTATTCTTAGCCAGAAGAATGCACGGGCTACTGTGTTGCTACGTGACATGAATGTGAATATCGACGAGCTACTCAGTGAGATCGAGAATTATTTGAATCGACAACATTCCGAATCTGGTACACAACAGAACTCATCATCTAAGTCAACTCGAGGTAAAATGCGTCAACCGGCGCTTGGAAAATATGGCTCTGACCTGACAGCACTCGCGCGTGATAATAAACTCGATCCTGTGATAGGTCGCGAACAACAGATTGCTCGTATCATTACAATCTTGAGTCGACGAACGAAAAATAATCCTATATTGATTGGTGATCCTGGTGTCGGTAAGACGGCAATTGTTGAAGGCCTTGCCCAGCGAATTGCCAGCGAAGAAGTACCCGAGCATCTACTTGATAAGCGTATCATCTTGCTTGATCTGGCGGGTATGGTAGCTGGTACGAAGTATCGTGGTGAATTTGAGGAGCGACTCAAGCAGGTGATAGATGAATTATCGGCTGATGCGAGTGCATTGGCATTTATTGATGAAATGCATTTGCTTGTCGGAGCTGGTGCGGCCGAAGGGTCAATGGATGCGGCGAATATCCTCAAGCCAGCACTGGCTCGTGGCCAGATCCGTATGATCGGTGCGACGACATTGGACGAATACCGCAAGCACATCGAAAAAGACGCGGCACTCGAGCGGCGATTGCAACCAGTCACGGTGCCAGAGCCAAGCTATGCTGATACGGTAGCGATTGTGCGTGGCCTACGAACACACTATGAGTCATATCATGGCGTGACAATGAGCGATGAAGTAATCGAGGACACGGTGTATATGGCTGATCGTTACGTTTCAGAGCGACATATGCCCGATAAAGCCCTTGATGTACTGGATGAAGCAGCTGCCTTGGTTCGTGTAAAAAAAGGTCTTAAGCCCAGTAAGACTCGTGAGTTACTGCGTGAAATTCGACATCTTGAAGAGAAGATGGAAGAGGCTGCGACGAGTGAAGACTACGAGCGTGCGGCACTGTACAAAATGAGGATGAGTCGTCTGCGCGAGAAGCTTGATGAGATCAATGCTGCAAATAAAACGGCAGTGTCCTCGCGGCTAACGAGTGACATGATTGCCGAAGCGGTCGCAACTATGACGGGTATCCCGGTGCGTCAACTGAAGCGCTCTGAAGCGACACTCCTATCTAAACTTGAAAACCACATTAGCAAATCCATCATCGGACAACGAGATGCCATCACGAGTGTTGCTCGGGCAATTCGTCGTGCTCGTAGTGGGATTACGGCAAGCACACGACCGATAGGCTCGTTTATATTTATGGGGCCGACGGGTGTCGGCAAAACTGAGCTGGCTCGCGTGATCGCCCGTGAAGTATTTGGGTCAGATGATGCGCTCATCAAAATAGATATGAGCGAGTTTCGTGAACGCCACACCAGTGCTCGACTGGTCGGTGCGCCGGCTGGTTATGTTGGTTATGAAGATGGCGGGCAATTAACTGATAAGATTCGTCGCCAACCCTATAGTGTCGTACTGTTTGATGAAATTGAAAAAGCGCATCCGGATGTTTTTCAGCTTTTACTACAACTTCTTGAGGATGGTACGTTGACTGATGCCAAGGGTCGCAAAGTTGACTTTACGAATTCGATTATAATCCTAACGAGCAACCTCGGATCGGATGTTATGTACCGTGAAGCAGAGATGGGATTTGAGGCGACGACGAAACAGGATCATGATGATCTTAGCGCTTTGCACGAGCGTAATGAACATGCCGCTAAAAATGCCCTCAAAGGTATGATGCGTCCGGAGTTGATCAATCGTTTCGATGATATCGTCGTATTCAGTGCATTAACACGTCGTGAAGTAGCAAAAATTGTTGATATTCAGATCGAGGCATTGCGAAAACGACTTCAACGTAAAGGGCTAGGTATCATGGTCACACCGAGAGCCAAGAAAGCCCTTATTGCCAAAGGCTATGATCCCCATAATGGGGCGCGTCCTTTACGCCGAACACTTCAAGATTTGATTGAGCATCCGATTGCTGAAGGTATTATCGCTGGATCGTACCAAAAGGGTTCAATTATTACCGCTGATGCTAAAAAGAATGAGATAATAATTTCAGCAACAACCGAGGAGCCTCTGCAACGTGCAGCCAAACAACCGTCATAGCATCATTCGACTAACACTGCTCGTACTAGTGTTTGTCGGTGCTGTTACGGTGCTATTCAACCGACAATTCGTTATTGATCAACTACGAGTCTGGCAATATACGCCACCAGCCAATGTGGAGGCAATATCGCGTCGGGTACAATTTACCGATCGAGGAAAATTCTTGTTTTATACTGCAGTACCGAGTGTTGATGACAAGAAAGCCTTTAACAATCACTGTCGACAGCTTGTTGAGAAAACGGCAATTTTAGGGTGCTACACTAATCAAAATATCTATATTTATAACGTGACGGATGCACGACTGGATGGCATCAAAGAAGTCACGGCAGCTCATGAAATGTTGCATGTTGCGTATGATCGACTATCCCAGGCGGAGAAGTCGCGGGTTGATCGGTTGATCGAGCAACAAGCTACCTCACTGACAGATCAAAAATTACTTGATCGACTCGCGCTCTATGACAAAACAGAGCCTGGAGAACGCCTCAACGAACTACACTCTATCCTTGGATCAGAGATTAGCACGCTCTCACCAGAACTCGAGGCGTATTACCGTCAGTACTTTGTCAATCGGACGGCGTTGGTAGCACTAAGTAATGCCTATGAAAAGGTATTTAATCAAGTTGAGGAGCAGCAAAAAACCTTGATTCAAGAACTGAATGCACTAGCTGAAACTATTACGACTTTGTCGGATGAGTATACAAAAGCCGTCGCAACACTTCGCGTTGATATCGATAATTTCAATCAACGAGCAGCCGCAGGAAGCTTCAGCTCGCAACAGGCATTTAATGCCGAACGAAAACAATTGCTTGTACAGCAAGAGAGTCTACAGGCGAAACATGATACGATCAATACAATGATAGCGCAGTACAATCGGAAAAAAACTCAGCTTGATACACTTAACTCCACGGCGGAGGGACTACACAAGAGCATTGACTCTACGGCGCCTGTAGAGGTACCGACACTATGATGGCTCGCTCATCGACAAAATATGACTGTCAACAGTGCGGTGCAAGCTACACCAAATGGGCAGGACGATGTGAAAACTGTGGCGCCTGGAATAGCTTGGTTGAATCAGCCGTACAGCCAACCGGTAAAACGATCGTACAGCGTTCATCTGGTAAGAAATTGCCAGTTGCTGCACTGCGCGATGTCACTATCGATGCCGTAAAAAATCGGATGAAAACTGGGTTGAGTGATCTTGATCTAGTTCTTGGGGGCGGTATAATGCCGGGTGGCGTTGTCTTAGTGGCTGGTGAGCCCGGTATCGGCAAGAGTACGTTACTGCTGCAGATATCGGCGCTAATCGCTCGACACGACCCAGTGCTCTATATAACCGGTGAAGAGTCTGCCTCACAAGTTAAACTACGCGCTGATCGGCTTGGGGCAACTCCTGATACTCAACTGTCACTCGCTAGTACGACAAGCGCCGACGATATTGCGGTTACGATTGCAAGTGGTGATTATCGCTTAGTAATTGTTGATTCAATTCAGACATTAGCGATGAATGATATTGCGAGCGCACCAGGCACCGTGAGCCAGATCACCAACGCCACGAACCTTATTATTCAAGCAGCTAAACGCACTAATACGGCAGTAATGCTGGTCGGACACGTGACAAAAGAAGGGAGTATTGCTGGGCCAAAAGTTATGGAGCATTTGGTTGATGTGGTGGTCCAGTTTGAGGGTGATCGCTATGGTGGGTTTAAAATGTTGCGGGCAGTTAAGAACCGCTATGGCTCAACAGCTGAGCTCGCAATATTTGAAATGCATGATCGAGGTCTTGAGCTTGTAGATAATCCATCGGCTAGTTTGTTGGCTGAGCGCTCGACGGGCGATGGATCGATCATTCTTGCAACCATGGAGGGAAATCGGTCACTACTTGTCGAGATACAAGCTCTCGTCAACCCGACGAGTTTTGGATATCCTAAGAGAACGGCAAGCGGTTTTGATCTTAATCGCCTCAATGTACTGGTTGCAGTGCTCGAAAAACGCACTAAATTGCGGCTGAGTGACAAAGACATATTTATCAACGTTGTGGGTGGGCTTAAGCTACGTGATCCGGCAGCTGATCTAGCAATTTGTATGGCGATAGCGAGTGCAACGGCCGGGCGAGCACTTGATCAGCAGACAGTTGTATTTGGTGAGGTGGGGTTAGGTGGTGAGATTCGTAGCGCCCATGGTGCAGTGCGTCGCATTGCCGAGGCCAAAAAGATTGGCTTTAATCGCGCTCTTGCCCCCCAATCAAAACCAGTTGATCCATTTATTGCCCCTGTGCATGATTTACGATCAGCATTAAGAGACTATCTTACGATTAAAGACTCGAGCTCAACGGATAATTTTATCATTCATGAAAATGCCTGACCATTTACTATTTTTGCTTGAGAGACTACCATAGGCAAATGGATATATTACTATTACTAGCCGGTATCATTGCAGCGCAGACAAGTTATCTCACGTATGCTCAGTTTGTACAGACTACTCCAAAGAAGACATCTCGCAGTAAAATTGTCTGCGATACCAGCGCCTTGATTGATGGCCGTATTGTGTCAATTGCTCGATCTGGATTTTTATCTGCCGAACTTATCATTCCTCGTAGTGTCGTGCGCGAGCTTCAATACATGGCTGATCGTGCCGATCACGATAAGCGTGAGCGAGCACGCTATGGGCTTGATGTTATCAACGAGCTACAAGAGATCCGTTACATTACTGTTACAAATTATGATGATGGCGTGGTTCATCCTGACGGTGTCGATGAGCAGCTTATCGTGATCGCTAAGAAGTTTGACGCTAAACTTTGCACAACTGACTACAACCTTAATAAAGTTGCACGTACCGAACACATCATTGTTGTTAACGTTAATGAACTCGCCCATGCCTTGCGACCCATGCATTTACCCGGTGAAATGATTGATGTGCAGATTGTCGCGCAAGGTCAAAACAAAGACCAGGGCGTCGGCTATCTAGACGATGGCACAATGGTAGTTGTCGATCGAGCAAAATCCGCAATCGGTACGACGATCAAGGCTGAAACGACGCGTGTATTGCAGACAGAAGCGGGTCGTATGGTATTTGCTCGCCCTATTGTACCGAATGCATCGACAAAAGTAGGGAAACCTCGTCTATCAAAATCAGTTACTTCTTCACCGCATCGCCAAGTGCGCTCCCGACAAAAGCGTACCCCAGAGGATACGCTTGTCGACCTCGCAAACAAATAGCTACAGAGAATTCGTTAAGGCATTACTATAGAGTGCGACATCTGTCACGGTTACTGTCACAGAGCCGCTTGATGGGCCGGTGTAGTCGATAGTGTATGCGCCACTACCATTAGCGGGCAGCGAGCCAACTTCTTGACCGTTAACCGTAAATACTACCGTCTGAAGCGCGTGGGTACCTTGAGATACATTGGCAGTAATCTTTTTACCAGGCCCTTTTGTGATAGTCGTAACATATGGCTTTACATCGTCACATTTATGCAGATCATCCGAGCTATTTGCATCATAGCCACTTGGAGATATGTATGTTGTTTTCTTTGTGATTGGGTCGGTGAATTTTTGAACATCGACTGTTTCTTTGGCTGATTCTGGAGTACAATCGGTAGCTTTCTTTTTCGAAACTTTGTCAAAGGTGACTTTGTCGGTTGGGTTCACCTGGGATTTGTTGTACCATGATGGGAATAAATCGCTGCGGCCACTGACGGTAAGGCGCTGTATCCCAGCAGGAGCGGTAAACCAGTCACCAGGTTTCCACGTGCCATCTTTTTGGAATATATCAGTATGAACAGGACCCATGATTTTATTAATGGTAGGACCGATACGGCTACTCAGAGCATCACTCATCGGACGGGTATCATGATTACCAACCCA
>CAZKIA010000001.1:773-56024 GCA_964552765.1 uncultured Candidatus Saccharibacteria bacterium | reverse complement strand
GTGCCACGCGGGGGCTCGTACTCATCATCCATAGGTCTTTTGATTTGGTGCCAGCGTTGCTCGTACCGGTTTTCGTGAATGTCTTAACACCAGGCACAACAAGTCCAGAGGCGCCGCGTCCGTAGGATGGTGCTCGGGCGTTATCGTCACTCAGGATATCAGCAATCATATAAGGGACTTGCGGATCAATGACCTGGTTGCCCTCATCTTTCCACTTTTTAATGACTTGGCCTTCGGAATTTTTGACTTCGATAACGCTGGCTGGTGGTTTGTACACACCCATACGAGCAATCGTAGCAAATGCTTCGGTGTGTTCAACCTGTTTGACCTCACAGCCACCAATAGCGGCAGCCAGCCCAACTTCTCGGTTAGCACCATTCGTGCAGTACACTTTGTCGCCCATATCATGGATGGTATTGAGGGTAAGCTCTCGGCCCGAGATATACATGGCTTTAATAGCCGGGATGTTACGAGACTCAGCCAGACCAGAACGAATCGGGATGGCACCACGGAATTTGTTATCAAAGTTCATGACAGATTTGCCATCACCAGTAGTATAGATAGATTGTGGAAGTGGGTCATCGGCGAGGACTGAGCCAGCACCGTAATTCACACCATCACGCTGTTTAAAGAGTGCCGAGAAAACCAGTGGTTTAATACTCGAACCTGGTTGTAAAAAGGCAATGGAAGAGTTGACCGAGCCATATCCTGGATAGTCATAGTCGCGACTGCCGCGCATCGCTAAGATCTGGCCAGTTGGGACATCAATCATCGTTGCAGCACCATTATCAAAGTTGGCGCTACGAGGCATTGGGCCGTTAAAGAGGTCGACAAAAGCTTGATCCATGACTTGCTGAGCGCGCCAGTCGAGCGTTGTCTTAACTGTCAGGCCTCCCGCGCCGACCGTCGCTTGTCCAAGTTCTGACTCAAGCTGAGCTTTGACATACTGCACAAAATGAGGTGCTTTGATACCCGCAAACTGATCGGCTTCAGGCTTAATGGTATCGATAACAGCAATTTTCTTGGCTTCATCGGCTTGGTCTTTCGTGATATAGCCTTGCTCTACCATATAGTCAAGGGTCGTACGCTGGCGAGCGAGCAAGTCCTTTTTGGCATCGGCATTTTGAATTGCGCTGTAGGGGTTAAACCGTCCAGGCTGTTGTGGAATGGCAGCTAAGAGTGTGGCTTCAGCGAGCGTAAGGTCTTTGGCGTCTTTGCCAAAATAGGTTTGCGAGGCTGATTGTACGCCATTGCGACGACCACCATACGATGATTCGTTGAGGTACATCGTGAGAATCTGGTCTTTGTTGTATGATCGCTCTACCTCAATAGCAAGGATCGTCTCCTTAATCTTGCGCGGTACACCACCAAAGCTACGGTCGCCAGCTTCGTCACGGAAGAAGACTTGCTTAACAAGCTGTTGTGTTAGCGTCGAGGCGCCCTGAGTATCGCCCCCTTTAAAGTTATTGACGGTAGCGCGGATAATCCCCGTTGCACTAAATCCACCGTGTTTGTAAAAATCCTTATCCTCAATCGCGATAGTGGCTTGTTTCATGTATTTAGAAATATCTTCGGATTTTACGACGAGCTTGTAGTCACCAGAGCCTTTATCTTCCCAGAGAAGTTCGCCATTGCGATCGTAGTAGCGACTGACAGTTGTCTGGACGCGACTCGAGAGTTCACCAGGGCGAATAGAAGCGATTTCTTGACGGTAGTAGGCAAAAAGTCCAGCAATCAACAGTACGATTAGCAATATCCCCACACCCATAATCTTTGCGGACATTATTAGTCCTTCACGACTAAACCAATACGACCAAAATCGCTTTGGGTGCAAGCGGTACATTAGGCGTTGGACGGGGTGTTTTGGCAGTGTTGCCAGATACTCAGCCTTGCGTCGTGCACGAATGTCTTTTTTGGCCTTACGCCGGGTTGCGAGATTTGAATAAACACTCAGCGTCTTTGATGATTTCTTTGGGGCTTTGGCCACAGTTACCACTCCTTCATATGTATGCTTATGGATTATTATAACGCACCTATTGGTATAACGTATACCTTGTATTTATGGTTTTGTGCCTCATCCAACCTGTCTCGGCAAATGCTATACTACTAGTATGAAACTATCTGAAGAACTCTCCTGGAGGGGCCTCACCAATCAGACGACATTTGCCGATGTTGTCGATATTGACGAGCCTCGAACATTTTACCTGGGCGTTGACCCCAGTGCTCCTAGCATGCATATCGGTAATCTTGCTCAAGTGATGGTAGTTAAGCATCTGATGGCACATGGACACAAAGCAATTGTTCTTGTTGGAGGTGCCACCGGTATGATCGGTGATCCCAAGGAAGATGCCGAACGTGACCTCAAGACGCTTGATGAGATCGCATCGAACAAGGCTGGTATTGCCGCGCAGTACCGCCAACTACTTGAGGGCGAATCGTTTGAACTGGTTGATAATTATGATTGGTTTAAAGATATCGGATATTTGGCGTTTCTGCGCGATATTGGCAAACATTTCTCGATGACGCAGCTACTAGATCGAGAGTTTATCCGAGCACGGATTGGCGATGGTGGGGTGGGGATTAGTTATGCGGAGTTTAGTTATTCGCTGATTCAAGGCTATGATTTTCTCCATCTGTATCGAGAGCGTGGAGCGACGCTGCAGATCGGGGGTTCAGATCAGTGGGGCAATATGCTCTCTGGTGCACAGATGATTCGCAAACTTGACGGCGCAGAAGCGCACGTCTGGACGGTGCCACTAATCGTCGATGCAACCTCGGGCAAAAAGTTCGGCAAGAGTGAAGGCAACGCCGTTTGGCTCGATCCCGATATGACCAGCCCGTACAAGTTTTATCAATTTTGGCTCAATGTCGATGATGCTGGTGTCGGTAATTACCTCAAGGTATTTACGATGATCCAGCCTGATGAATACGATAAGTTGATGCAAGAATTTGCTGATAACCCCGGTAAACGAGCGGCTCAAAAATACCTCGCCTATGAGGTGACAAAGCTGGTCCATGGTGAAGCGCGAGCTGAAAATGCGCGTAATATTACCAATACATTGTTTGGTGAGACGGCATTTGCCGATCTGCTGGCTATCGAAGTAGATATGCTGGCACTAGAGATTCCTACGACTGCAAGCGGCAATATCATTAATGCGCTGGTGACCAGTGGTCTAGTGAGTAGCAACGGCGAGGCACGACGTCTGATCGATGGCGGTGCTATATCGGTCAATGGCGATAAGGTTGATAGTGATATCACATTGCCTGTGCCGAGCCTCATCAAAAAAGGCAAAAATAGTTTTCTGCTCGTGAGATAACACTGTGAGACTGTCAACCTCCCTCGATCAAATAAAAGGCGTGGGCGAGAAAACGTGGCTGCAGCTTCAGGCGGCTGGGCTGCGTACCGTGGCGGATTTGGTGGAGTTTTTGCCTCGTACCTACGAGGACTATACGCGGGTGTCAAAAATCAGCGAGCTTCACCCAGGAAATGTTGTTGTCAGGGGTAGAATTAGTAATATTTCATCTCGGTATGTGCGTCGAGGGCTGCATGTGACAAGTGCGGTGCTGTCGGACGATTCCGGCAAAGTGCCGATTACGTGGTTTAACCAGCCGTATCGCGCAAAGCATCTCGAAGGCGGTGGGGAATGGCTGGTGTCGGGCGAATTTAGTTTTTCGCAGCGCCGGTATCAGATAATGAATCCGAGTGTGCGCGGATCGGACGAGATTATTGAGTCTGGTGGGCATTCGATTATTCCGATTTACCGACAGGTGGCGGGACTCAAGACTGCTGTGTTGCGCAAGATCATCGACGAGATCAGGCCAATCATGACGATGTACCCCGAGCTGTTACCCGAGGAATTATTGAGAAAAAATACATTACTGCCGTACGCTGATGCGCTTGTGGGACTGCATTTTCCTGAGTCGACGCAGGATATTGAGGCAGGGAAGCGGCGGATAGCCTTTCAAGAGCTAATAGAGCTCCTGTATGCGGCAGAGCAAAATCGCCAAGAAAATGACACGCTCAAAGGGCCGAAAATTCCATTTGATCTTGAGAGTGTTAAGCAATTCGTTGCGCAGTTATCATTCAGGCTTACCAATGACCAGCGTCGCGCGGCCTGGGATATCATACAGAGTTTTGAAACAGGCACGCCAATGAATCGACTGCTGCAGGGAGATGTTGGCTCAGGTAAAACGGTTGTTGGTGGCATCGCCGCACTAGTGGCGGCTCGAGCCGGGTATCAGACAGCCTTTATGGCACCGACTGAACTCCTGGCACGGCAACATGCCGAGACATTGTCGCCGTTATTGGAACCATTTGGCATTACTGTCGGCTTGCTTACTGGGTCGTTGAAGAAAAAGCCTAAAGATGAGCTAAAACAACAGGTTGCAGCTGGGGTGGTTGCGGTGACAGTGGGTACGCACGCGCTTATTCAGGAATCAGTGATATTTCATCGGCTGGGGTTTGTTGTGATTGATGAGCAGCATCGTTTTGGCGTGGCGCAGCGACAGAAATTGCTTGGCAAAGGCCACACAATGCCGCATTTGCTGGCTATGACGGCCACGCCAATCCCGCGAAGTTTACAGCTCACCATGTACGGTGACTTAGATATTTCGATTTTGCGCGAAAAGCCAGCAGGTCGCAAAGCAATCAAGACCAAGATCGTCTCGCCAAATGCACGAGCGACGTTATTTGCTGAGATTGATCAGGAGATTGAAAATGGCCGACAAGTGTATGTGGTGTGTCCGTTGATTGAGGGGGTGGATCCCGAATTGTCAGCACAAACCTCCTCGGAGCACACTCTACGGGGAGCTACGCTCGCCCGTGGCGTTCGGCTGGCCGAGACGGCCACAGTCTCCTCTGAAGTTCGTGCTGATAATTCGGCTGGCGCGTCTGCAGGTATCTCTCAAAATTCGAAATTCGAATATCAAAATTCCAACATTGAACTTGCAAGTGTCACAGCCGAGTATGATCGACTCAAACGAACTGCCTTTAAGCATCGACGCATCGGCCTGCTCCATGGCAAGATGTCGGCTGATGACAAGCAACGGGTTATGAAGCAATTTAGTGATCATGAGTTAGATATCCTTGTCAGTACAACGGTGATTGAAGTGGGGGTTGATGTCCCGAACGCAACGGTGATGATTATTGAAGGTGCCGAGCGGTTTGGGTTGGCGCAGCTTCACCAGCTTCGTGGTCGGGTGGGGCGCAGTGATCATCAGAGCTATTGTTATCTTATTACGACCGAAAGCAAACAGACAACCAGCCTGCGCCTACGGGAGCTTGAGCATAGTGATGATGGATTTTATCTGGCCGAACGCGACCTTGAGATGCGCGGCCCTGGAGAAATCTATGGTCGAGCACAGCATGGTGACCTCAACCTCCAGGTGGCAAACCTTGCTGATATGACAAGCATTATGATGGTCAAACGAGCCATTGCCTGGGCTCGAGAAAACAAGGTTAATCTGTTACAATACGAGGGAATGCGCACACGTGTCGATGCGTACCGACGACTAACAACCCTAAATTAGCAAATTACCTATATGTATTCTGGCTCTACGTTTCGTATCAAATCAGGCCGCGTTATGGGTGCTCATCAAAAGATTGACCGAGTCGCTCGACGACAGCTTGATCAACTGATCCCCGCACGGCGGTATTTTCCTGATATTCATGATATCTTGCATTTTGAAGGCATGAATGGCCCCGATGGCATCAAGCGCAAGAGCCCGAGCGTAGATGAGCCGTGGCACTATGTTGATCCGCTCAATGATGAAGACACCGCCCTGTATGAGATCATTAATAATCAAATTGTGAACCTCACGACATCACTCGTTGAGAATAATCGTGAGCGAGCGGCCTTTGAAGCGGCCTGGCTGAGCCATGCAATTGTCGATGGGCTGACGCCCGCACATCATTACCCATTGGGTGACAAAATAGAAGAGCTGTGGGGGCATCCTAAGGAAGAGCGTACCAGCATCAAGAGTAAAAATATCATCCCTGGTGATAATCGTCGCGAACAAGTCTCTAAAAACTGGCAGTATTGGGGCGCAAAAGGCGTGTTTACGACGCATGTTATGTTTGAGTTTGGTGTGGCAAGTACGATCTCGACGCTAAAATTTGCTGATGTCATGCCTCATGGCGATATGATTGTGCGGGCAAAAAAAGACGGCTTTGAGTCGATTATGCGTGAGAGTGTGCTAAAAACCTATGATTTGCATATGTACGATGAATTTCACCGTGCGGGGTGGAATCGTCATTTGGCGCATCAGACACGGACGATTCTCGCTCCATTGATCATCCAGACGGTGATGGTGGCATGGTACATTGCGAGTGAACGGGCGGCAGATAAACGAGCCGCTAAAAAAACATGAGCCTACGTATTATTTCTGGGAGGTTCGGTGGTCGAATCATCGCGACAAGCGATAGCTACAAGACGCATCCAATGGGAGATCGCATTCGGGGGTCGCTATTTAATATTATCGGAGATATATCTGGCCTCGCGGTACTCGATGCCTTTGCTGGTTCAGGGTCATTAGGACTTGAGGCGCTGAGTCGTGGTGCAAAATCCACAACGTTTATTGAGCGCGATCGCAAGGCCCAACAAGTGATTGATGAAAATATAGCAACACTAGGCGTACAAAATGAAGCGAAACTGATCAGGGGAAGTGTGGCTGGATGGGACGAAACTGCGCCTGATGCGCAGTTTGATCTCATATTTGCTGACCCACCGTACAATGATTTGCAGTTATCCACAGTATTTCGCCTCAAAAACCATTTGAAACCGAAAGGGCTTATGATATTATCATATCCAGGTAGGGAGTCGGCGCCGACCGTTAATGGAGTTGTTGTGGTGGACAATCGTAGTTACGGAGACGCGGCGCTGGCCTTCTACCGCCTAGAGGACACCGAGTAATGGTGTTTTTTGTTTGTTATGAATGAGTTCACGATACTCGATGGTGTGATTATTGCCTCATTTGTTGCCTTTATAGCGATTGGATGGGGCGGTGGGATATATTTTATCAAGAAATATAGAGTCTCAGAATGGGGAGATGAGACAGGGATATCCGGCTCTCGTCAGAGCAAGATTAGAGAAGCAGTAGGTCGTAATGTATCATTTTCAGAGAACACCGGTTGGTTACGCGAAGATCGCCAGCGAGTCGTAAATGCAGTACTACAGCAACCACCGAGGGGCTATGAGGATGTTATTGCTGGTGATGACTGGTTTTCTATCAGAACAGGGAATGGAATTGATGCATTTATTACAATATATGCCTTTACGATGACCGAATATGCGCCGCATATTCTGATGCGACGAACAAATTACCAGGGGCTGGCATTGAGATTTTTTGCTCAGCTCGTTGAACGACAAAGCTTGCTGTCAATTGAAGGTATCGTGGATGATGATTACGATATCTTTACGACCAAAGGCAATGAGATAGATGCGATGACGATACTATCGCCAGATGCCTTGCTGCCACTTGATAATGCACCGTTTGATGCAACGGTCGTTATGAAGCACGATATGCTCTATTACCTTATTTGGACACCGCTGCGGATCGAAGATACATTTCAGAAGGTAAATAAGCATCGGTGTATAGCGCAGCCTGCCCTCGAGGATAACCTGAAGCGCTGGGCGCGTACACCGGCAAATAAGAAAAAACGAGTTGAAATGTTGCAGACTCCTATTGGGTTGAGTGATCAAGAGTACTTTGACCAACCAAAAGGCAAGATATTTACACAATTCTAGTGATATCCCTCGCCAATAGCGAGCCAATATAATAAGATATAGTGTACGCGGATGTGGTGAAATTGGTATACACGTATGCCTTAGGAGCATATGCCTTACGGCGTGGAGGTTCAAGTCCTCTCATCCGCACCAGATATAAGTCTCCGGTTATCGCACCGGAGTTTTATATATCTGAGAGTACTCGAACCTCCACTACTTTTGCTTGTAGCAAAGGGTGGAGCTAGCGCTCGCAGGGCTCGCTTCTACGCCAAGTCCTCTGATCCGCACCATAACTAAAACCCAGTCTTGTACTGGGTTTTAGTTATGGTAAGTATCTGTTGGGCTTGGTTCTTCACGCAAATCTGCTTCAGCGGATTGTAGCGTGGAGGTTCGTGGAGCGAAGTGAAATTTTGTGAAAGCTTGCGTTTGACAAAATGAGCGAGCAGAAGAGGCTTTAGCCGATAGTTCCTCTCATCCCTAAATAGTTAATATACGCAAAATATTCTCTTGATAGCTCTGTTATAAGTAATAAAATATCTTCACCGAGGGATCATAAATCATTCATCGCGCTTATGCATTGACAATTGTTGATAATTATTAAGATATATGTTAAACTTTGTTTGTCAAATGGGCATATAGAGGGTGGTCGTACGGTTTACGTGTGGTCACCCTTTTGCTTATGAGGCACCTTAACATGTCAGACTACATACAAGGGCGATGCCAGTGCTGGAGTAATGTCATGATACGTCGTGCCACTACTCTGGCACTGGGGGAACCCTAGTACAGGCTCTTACGATAGCTCAATGACGAGATATCGGGGAGTTGACTTGAAGATAAGGAGGCTCAGCTATGGGCCAAGGCACACATCGCCGACCACGTGTTGGCAGGTCGCTGCGGCGAGTCCTGATGCTGTTGTTGTCGATGACACTCATCGGCCTCGGCAGTTTGGAGTTCGCCAGCGCAGCGTCGGCAACGGCCGACGACTACACCTACCGAGCAATCGACTGGGTGTATTGGGGTCGCATCACGAACTACACGGGTGCGACTGCCACGCTGTCGTTCAAGCTGGCCGATGGGGTTACGGATGCCAATATCCGTTCGTCCGGAGGGCAGTGGCAGACATTGGTTGGCGGTACACCCGCCTGCACGCCAACTGGTCGTGAGTACTACCAGGAGGACATCGAGGCAACCGAAGGTGACTACGCAGCACATTTCGCTGCCCTCAAGGCGCAAGGTGGCATGAAGCTGGGCGATGCCCATGCTCAGGCAATCGAGATCGCATCTCGTGTCGTCAAGCCGCCGAAGTGCAAGCCGAACGAGCCACCACCCGTCGTGACGACTGTCGATCGCGACAAGTCGGATTGCGACAAGGTCTACAAGGCGACGGACAGCATCAGCACGCCGTCCAAGTGGGACGAAGCATCCGAGAAGTGGGTGCCGAATCCCGACAAGGCCACCAAGACCGAAGGTCAGTGGGTGGTCGTTCGTGACACCACACCCGAGGAGAGGAAGGCGCAGAAGTGCGAATTTCCACCTCAGCCAGAACCGATCATCACCGTGAAGAAGATCCCGTCGGAGGACTGCTACGCCGTTTACGAGGCGACGCAGACCACGACGATCACCTTCGTCAAGGATGAGAAGAACTGGAAGTGGATACAGGGTGAGCCGGTTGTGAAAACCAGTGAGCCCGTCAAGGTTCGTGACAAGACCAAGGAGGAGCAGGCCAACACCAAGGACTGCGTCAACAAGAAGACAGAGATTGTCACGGGCACTGATGACTGCGTGGGTACCTACACTCAGGTGAAAACCATCGTGACAATCGGTGGTGTCGCACAGGCGCCGACCTACTCGGAGAAGGAGTACTCACACAAGTACTCCGATGCCGAGCTGGTCGCGCTGGGGTGCAAGGCGGCTCCGACCGTCACTCCAGAGCAGCCCATGAAGACGCTGCCTGCAGCTCCGCCGTCGACTGACTTGCCGATGATGTTCGTACTGCGCTCGACTGGGCCAATTGGCCTGATGAGCTTGGGTTCGATCGGTCTTGGCGTGGTCATGCTCATGGTCACATTCCTGTGGCGTCGTGAGATGTCACGGATCTGACCGTGCCTAGCAAAGACCAGTCTGGTAGTCCGTTTCATGTGCTGCGCCGACTGATCTTTGGTTGGAGCGACATAGGGCGGGCTTATCAGATCAGGCCAAGTATCAGCTTGGCCTGGTGCGTGGCGCTCATTCTTGTGGGAATCGGGTGGAATGTAGGCCGTGAGGCCTATCTCGATCACCAGAAGAATCGGTATGCGACAGCTGCAACAGTGGTACACAGTGCTTCACCGACGCCAACTGTTCAGTCGAGCATGGCGCCGTCGCAGACACCGAGCGCAAGCTCGTCTGCGACGGCGTCGCCGTCCGTCACGCCGCAGCCAGCGGCAGTGGCAATTGTTCCTGTGCACATCGTCATCCCGGCTGGGCCCGCATGGGATCAGTTGGATACGATTGTGTATCCCAAACCAAGTACCGACACCAAGTGGGGTGTGCCAGCCCAAGGTGACCTGGACGTTGTGCCAGGTCGTCCGAGCTACGGCAAACCCATTGACCCTATGATGGCGGTCACCTGGTGGAACAATGGCCCGAACCCAATTGGGCCCGCCCTAAGACCAGGTGATCTACCGCCCGTCATGCTTGGTCACACCGAGCTCAATGACACGACGGGGTCGTTCAAGGACTTGCCGAAGCTGACGCCAGGCGCTGCCGTGATCCTCACGGCGGCCGATGGTTCGCAGCTTCACTTGCAGGTACTGAAGGTAGTGCCCGGCTTGTCTAAGGCTGGTAATGCCTTCGGCGCAGAGCTCGCCAACGTTCCTGAGGGCGCCGTCGGTGTGCTCGGGACATGTAGCGGCGCAGTCCAGGGATATTCGCATGAGGATAATACTCTCGTGTGGCTCGGGCAAATGCCGCAACCGCAGACGTCCGGATGATGAGAAGTATCGATGCCGGCGCCCCTACCTGGGGCGTGAGCATCCTAGCAGCCAGCTAGGCTTCTCATCATTCGGCGTTTGCCGAAACCTTACCTTGGGTGTATGTGGTCTGACATGATACAACCATTGTTATTCGATTATGACGATTCAAGCTACTTTTATCATCATAACCGGATAAGAATCCGGCCCTTATAGCGTGGTTCGCTTGTCCTCCGTATTACCTTTTGAAATCGGTTTATATATGCCGCTACTCCAACGACACGATATATCGCTGGCGTTGCGGCATATATCAGCCACATCACACAAGGTGCGTTGAGGTCGTACGTCACACCAGGCAAGGGGAACGCGCACCTTAACTATTCATTGGTTAACTACCAAACCCGTCTACAAAAGGAGACACCATGTCAGTGATCACATCGGGCCCTGCCGGGACTCGACTTGGTCCATCTGCGACACGTGGTACTGATCAAGAGATCGAGCCAGCACCAGAGATTGCTTCCGAGCAGTTCACGGGTGGTCCGCTCAAGATCATCGGTATTCGCAAACGTGTGCAACCAAAAGAGGCACCTAAAGAGAAGGTAGTTCATGAGGTGGCGGAAACCCCGTCAACTCGACTGCCGACTCAGAAGCGTGTCCGCAAGAGTCAACAACTTGTCGGTCAAGCGCCGACTATGGGAGTCCGAGCAGTGCTTCATCGCTATTTGCTCCGTCACCTGTATCAGCTGTTTGGCTGGTCGTGGTTGATCTTGCAGCCAAGTCTGCGGGAAAAGATCACGCTGGCCGAGCAGAAACAACGTCACCTCAGTGATGAGCAGCGGCTTATCGTGCTCGACGCCAATCAAAAAGGCGGCGCCAGCAAATCGACCAGCGCAGCCTGTACGGCAACGTCCATGGCAGCAGTCACGGGTCAAGTCATCACCGTGATCGACGGCAACCAAGCCAAAGGCAACAGTTGCAGCCGACTCGGTATCGACGAGACAAAGACGCCGACCGTTCGTACGGCGTTGAAAATCCTAGGGGAGGATTTTGACCACCAGGTCATGATCCAACACCTCGGACATCACCCGCGACTGACTAACGTCCGGTGCATTGCATCGGATGATGACCTCAGTCGTGCGAACAACACCGAGCTGACAGTTGACGAGGCATCCAGCCTTTTCTTCAGTACGTGGCGTACGAGTCACACCTTGGTCATCGACCTTGGAAATCTTCTGGAGAGAGGCGTTGCTGCGGCAGCTCTTGGCTTGGCGCATGTCGTCAAGTTCGATTTCTTGCCATGGCAGGAAAACTCGGCAGAAGATGCGCGTGACACCATGCGGACTTTTCGTCGTATCAACCCCGAGATCGTCTCGCGGTCGCTCGTGGTCGTCAATGGCTATCAGGGTTCGCGCCGACGTATCGACGAGATTCGTCGCTACTACGCTGAATTTTTTGATGGTCACCCGGTGGAGCAGGTTGTTGTCATTCCGTATGACAAATTCTTGGCTCCGCTCAAGACATCACGGGGCACGTGTCAGGTACAGCCTGTGCGTGTCATTGACCCGATCAATCTGCACCGCAGGACCTACTTGGCTGGCCTCGAGCGTGACAACCTCATGATCGAGATGGCCCAGAAGGCTCCACTCAGTCCCTATCGAGCAGAATGCGACTAACAGTTGCAAGATTCTCGAGTGTGATCAATCCCATTTTCGTCACGCATGACGAAACGAGCAAGAAGGAGTACAGCATGTTTGCACATTTGCAGTACCTCACCGCAGTGGCAGCATTGCCTGCGGCACCAGATCCGAACAACCCCTTCTCGGGGTGGATCGGCAAGCCCGATGTGGCTTGGCTGGGGCCCCTGAAGGAGCCAATGGCCAAGATCACCGGCATGGGCCTTGGGGCTGTGATCATCATCTCAATCATCATGTTCGCGGTTGCCGCGGCAATGATCGTCTTTGCCGGTAAACACCAGCACAAGCGGGAAGGTGCCGCGCAGTTCATGCTCAACATCGTGTACGGACTGGCGGCGATCCTGATCGGTCTTCCACTCTTCATCTTGATCATCGGAGCAGTCTTCGGAATGTTCTAGTCATGACACCGCGGTGGGTGGCTGGTGATGAGGTAACACTCCCGCTAGCCACCCACCTCAGAAGAGAGGAGAGGGCATGATCAAGATCGATCTACCAAACCCGTTTACATCTGCGTTTCAGGCAATCATGGACTACCTTTTCGGCAGTCCTTCGGACACGCTCAAGATTCTCATCAAGACAATGACGAGCACATCAGGGGTTATTGATTCATGGCAGCCATTTCGTGATACCTACAGTAAAATGTTTGGTCTTGCGATGGTGCTGTCACTCATTGGTATTGCCGTCATGAGCACCCGCCAGATTTTTGGCAGACGTGGTGCTGGAGTGGTCGCGCTTATCGATGCATTCAAGCTCCTGATGGTTGGCATGTTTTTGCCGATGTTCGTGATGGTGGGCCTCACGGCTCGTAGTCTTCTCACGAGAGCCTGTATCACGATGGCTGCAGGTGACGCTCCCAGCGCAAGCTGGCAGGCACCTTTTCAGAGTGATATCTCATATGGCGACATCCTTTCGGGTGGTATCCTTCGGCTGATCACACAAGCCTGTGGGGTACTGCTCAATATGATGCTGCTGCCATTTGATATCCTCGTTTGGGTGTGGCTTATCTTGATCTTGCTGGCCTACATCTTTACGAAGATGCTGGTTCCGTCATCGAAGCTGTTGCGGCTTACCTGGTCACTCTTGCTCACCACGCTGGTTGCCCAGCCAATCATCGCCATCATTTTAGTGGTGGGAGGCAAAGCGATTGGTGTTGGTCGTAGTGATACCGATACCCGCCTGCAGGCAATCGGAGTCATGGGGCTGACTCTTGTCAGTGTCGTAGTCTTTTTCGTCATCCTGGGAGGCAGCTTCATGGTTGTCACTCAGATTGTCGAGAGTCGTCTGCAAGTCGAGGGCGATGTCGGGATTGATGGCGGTGTTGATATCGATGATCTCAACACTGAAATCATTGAGACACGCGCTGCCATGAATGCCGATGGTGGAGAGGCTCGCGTCTCGCCCTCACGGCAAGCCATGCGTCACGGCACTGATCTGGCTTTCAACGCTGCTACGAATGCTGCCGCTAACGCAGGCCATCCTGTGGTTAGTGGAGCTGTCGAAGTTGCTCACGTCTACATCAAGCATCGACGAGAGGACTGAAGTGAAGGAATACAGCAACCGTAAACTGGCTGCGGTATACACCGCACTCAGTGAGCATCGGGCCAGTCGCTTCTTTCGGGATATGACGTGGCCCTACGCTGTCTGGTTTTTTGGCTGGATGATCCCGGCGCTTGTCGCTATGCTCGTTCAGTCGATTACCTACGTGATGATCTGTGTCTTCATCGGCTGGATTGGTGCACACCGGTTCCGTTTTGGGCCTGGTCTCACCTATATCCCTTCGTGGTTTCACGGATTCATGATTATGCTGAGAGGCAACCGAGTGTTCACTGGTGCGAGGCAAGCAATTCGCCTCATGCCAACGGACTTTCTCGGTGTTATCGGCACGATCTATGACCCTGAAAACAATGATGACACGGCGTACATTCGCGTTCGTGGCTGGCAGCATGTCAATGCTGATGTGTTTCAACGGCACAGTGCTAATCTGCGTCTGATGACAATCCTTCGGAATGTCATCGCGCAGTTGCCAGGCGATATTCGCATCAGCCAAATGACGCGCAATCGTCCGTTTGATCCGACGCAGCTCGCCAAGGATATCTCGGACAATATTCTGCGGGAAGACATCGTTTCGGCAACGAGTGGTGTCAACCTCAAGATCCGCCAGTATCACGAACGAATACTGCAGCGGTCGGCCGCAAAACGAGCCGACTACAGTGGTCTGTACGCAGTCACGGTGCAACGACCAGCGGACTGGCGTAAGATCGCGCGTCATCCCGAGAAGTTCACAACCCTCCAGCTTATTGAGTCGCCGCTCATGCGTGTGCTTGATACGCTTATGGATGGACTGCAACATGAAGGATTTGATGGTGTCGAACATCTTCAGTACGACGATGTGCGGCGCTTGATCTTCCGAAGCTGGAATCTCGGCTCAGACGACTACGTGCCCGGCGACAATCCGTGGCCAAAGGACGGTATAAAAGTCGACAATCATCGCCACTTGTTGGTGATGGATGGCTACTACCACCGTGTATTGGTCACGACACAGTATGGCCGACCACGAGTGATTGCGAGTGGTTTTATCGATCTGATGTGCGGAAATGCACCATGGGTCGGTATGACAGTCTGCACCTCGACGAGCGCAAAGAAGATGGAAGCTTTCATCCTCAGGCAGCAACGCGATACGTCGCAGGCTTTTCGCAATCAGTACTACAAAGGCGGCATGATCGAAGATCAGGAAAGTCGTGATCGTCGCCAAGCTGTCATTGACAAGGTCGACAAGCTGTATTTGTCGGGTTCAAAGCCAACTCGTACCAACCGGTACTTTTTGGTGAGTGGGCGATCAGCTGAAGAAGTGGACGAGGCCGAGCGCCAACTCCGCATCAAGCTGCGTCGCCGCGAGATCACGGTAGTGCCTGTCCGAGGACGGGCTCGCCATCTCAAGAGCTTTGTGGCTGCTGCCCTTGCTCAAGAGTGGTGATGACCAATGAAGAGAATGCGCCCATGCTCCGGTGATCGCCTTGCTCCTTTAATGGGGCGGGCTTTCACCGGAGCATGCATCTTCACTAAGGTATCGATGATTCGATAGTTTTGTAAAGATGCATGCCAAACCTGCGGCAGGTATCGTACATTGACAATTCATGATTTGCATCTCCGATGTGGCAGTACGTGCTGCTGTTAGATCGGAGGTGCAAACATCTCTAATACCCAACATAAAACACCCCATCCTCCTATGAAAGAGGTGAACCATGACGCGACAACCTGCTGCATCGTTTGAGGGAATTGTTGATCAACTCCCGATCGATACACCAGCCGTTGGGACGGGACGCCTCCAGAAACGAGGCCTGCCTACCTATGTCAACACTCGTACCAATGAAGTTGAGCTCTATGACCCCTGGCTCTTGAAACAGTCAGGGCGTATTGCCTCAACAGCAAAGCTCAAGATTGGCAAGCGTGGTCAAGGAAAAACGCTGGACAACATGCATGAGATCATGACATTTGTTGGCCGCAAGGGTCGCAGAGGCGAGCCATTCCGTATTCAGGTAGACGATCATCGTCGAGATGACGGTGAGCCCGAGTACGCCGAGCTGATCACGTCGCTTGATGGTGTCGTTGTGTTTTTGTCTGAGTATCGACTCAACGTGCTCGACATGAGCATGGGGATGAGATTTTCTCAGCAACTAGGCATGACAAAGCTGATCTTGCAGCATGTTTTTGGCAGGAATTTTCAGTCTCGTCATGCCGAGGCACTGCGGTACGCGCTAAAGATTGGGCGTCGGGATTTTTCTGAGTCTCTCGAGCTCGGACTGCTCCCGATGATCCTGCGTTCGCTTGCGGATGCTGATGTACGTACCGTGCTCGAAACGTCACGCCAAAGCATCGCTGATCGTCACTCGAGTAGCGAAGCGTATCGGGCACTTACAAGCAAGGAGTGGCGAATTTCACGGCGCTTGCTTGATGTAGCCGATGAGCTTGCGGGAATGATTGAGGAGCTGCTGGATGGAGAGTACGGCGAGATCATCGGCGGGACACACTCCCTGTCTGATGTCCTGTCATCTCCGCTGGTGTGCTTCGATTACTCGGGGCTGTCTGATGAAGCTGTCATGCTTGTCCAGGCCATGATGTGGTACTGGCGCGCGGCGGCACTCATTAACCGTGATTTCCGATTTCGGTTTGACATGGAAATTCATGACGAGAACTACAAGCTATGGGAATACCCGGTGTACGCCAAGGCGATGCACCAGTACCTCAAGCAGCTTCGTTCTCATGGCACCTATGTCATTCTGTCAACGCAGCGTGAAGGAGATTATTTCACCATCGGTGAACGCGGTGGCCAAACACGTCGTCTGGCAACCAGTGCAATCAGGGAAGTGGATATCCTTCAGATCGGTCGGCTGGATCGAAAATCAGCTAAGGAACTGCGTAAATCTCGTGGCCTCACAAGTGAAGAACAGGCTACCATTGAGGGGTTGAAGGTCGGTCAGTGGGGGCTAAAGATCGGCGAAGAGCCGATTATTTGGATCAGCACTGACCCTGATGATGAGCTGCTCACTCTCGGTGCCTCTGATGGTGCCAATGACAACATGCTGGTCTAGCCAGCCCTAGTGATAGGAGAACATCCATGATGCACGTACGTCGTGGCCTCCTGCTATGGCTGGGGGTCTTCGTGGTCGTCATCACTCTTGCGACGATATTTGTCGTGAGATCAAGGGCAGATTCTATGAGTGATACTGTTTCGGCAGCATCATCCACAGCGGTAGCGTCATCACCGTCTGCCTCACCCGTCGTCGTGTCAACTCCATCCCTTTCAAAGGTGGACGAAGCGGCACGTCAAGTGATTTCATCGCGGACGCAAGAATTGACAGAGGCGTATTACTTGTTGTTACCATCGGACACTCTGGCTACTCGTCAGCAACGGATGCACGATCTGGGACTCTCCGAGGATCAGATTGCGCGGCTAAAGCTGAATGTCGGACAGACATCCTGTGGTGACCAGGCTCGTCTCGATCCTACGCGACCATTGACCGAAAAGGCAACGGTCGAATCGCATGCAATTGACGTACAGCTTGTACAAGGAAGTCCTGAGCAGCTGTATGTCGTTGCGCAGGTGACCGTTGCTCAGTACATGGGCGACGGGTCTCGCTACGAAGGAACGGCACAGTGTCAGTCGATGCTGCCCGGGGCAAGTTTCACGATGTGGGAGCAGGTCAACGGGCAGTGGCATATGACAGCATTTGGCGCACGGGAGGTGATCTTGTGAGTCCAAAACGCCTGATAATCATGGCGGCAGTCGTGATGGCGCTGATGATGCCGATCGCACTTGTCGGTGGCATTGTCATGATGGCGGGTACGACCATGTCTTTGTGCCCGAGCGGGAGCGAAGAGGTGGTTGGCACGCCAGGCAAAGCCAGCCCAGACCTAGGGCTAGTCGAGGCGATCAAGGCCGCGACCAACGGTGATGGACGTCTGGCGGCAGCCATGCTGTTCGGTACGTACATGGAAAGCCGTTGGAATCCGAGTGCCACAAGCCATGATGGAGCTTTTGGGGCCTACCAGATCCAGTCCCCTGGAGTGGTGCACCCGAAGGTAACTGTTGCTCAAGCGCTCAACCCTGCCTTTGCAACCAACTACATGCTGTCTGCCTACCAAGGCGCACTGCGTGTGATTGACCCTTTGCTATGGCAGAGCAATCCCGAACAGGCCATGATGCATGTAGCGTACGGGGCAGAACGACCACTTTACAACTACAACGATCACCGGGCTCAAGGCCCGAGTGTCGTTCGCGAGGCGTATCAGGCAACGCTTAAGGTGCTGGGTGAGATCGGTCTAACACTGACTGGCCCTGTGGTCGGAACAGTGATCAAAGCAACGACCGATGTCGCCAGTACCGTCCTGAGTGCTTGTGGTCAATACAGCTCCGTTGGTGTGGCATCTGCGCCGACCGTACAGTCAGTGCTAAAAATTGCCGAGTCTCAACTTGGTGTACCGTATGTCTTTGGTGGTGGAACCTTGAATGGGCCATCTGGTTCATCTTTGGCGCCAGGCATCGGGTTTGACTGTGCGAGTTACGTTCGCTTCGTGTTCCATAAATCAGGTATCGAGCTGCCTGCGGGCTCAATCGCCCAATGGCGGGCAACCGTCAACCAGCGGGTACCTGCCGGACAAGAGCAGCCGGGTGATCTGGTATTTTTCGGTGGATACACCGGTAAAGCCAATGGGCCAGGTCATGTCGGAATCGTCGTTGATCCTGCAAAAAAGCTCATGTACAACGAGCCTCGAACAGGTGATGTGGCCAGGATTTCTTCCTATGATTGGGGCGATGACGTGATGGGATTCACGCGTCCGTACCCGTCGGAAGGATGATCAGATTAACTATGAATCCTATGGGCTGCCGGCCCCATGCCTCCCCGCTCCCTTTCATGGAACGGGTGAGGCGAAGCCGGCTTTAACTCAAGTGCTGCAATGATTTGGAGCTTTTGAGCTAAAATACTAGCAATGGATGACACGCGAAATGTAATTGATGACTTCAAGGGAAAAGCCCATGAGGAAATTCAACATATTCTCGATACAAATGGAGTGAAACTCGAGATTGCCTGTGAAAATACGCTTCGCGACTTCAATATGGGCTCGATCGTCCGTACGGCCAATGGCTTTGGCGTGCGCCATGTACACATTATTGGCCGTCGACAGTGGAATAAGCGCGGGGCGATGGCAACGAACAAGTATTTGCACGTACATCATCACGTAACGATCGGTGATTTTGTAGCTGCTATGCATGCCCGTAATATGACGGTGATTGCCATAGAAAATAATGTTGAGTCACAGTCGCTGCAACAGACAAAACTACCCGAGTTGTCTGTGCTGGTTTTCGGCCAGGAAGGCCCCGGGCTCTCTAGTGAGTTCACTTCATCCGCCGATAGGGTGCTTCATATCGACCAACACGGCAGTACTCGTAGTCTCAACGTCGGTCATGCTGCCGCGATTGCTATGTACGAATGGTCGCGACAACACTCAAGCTTATAGCTGATAGTCCATAGCCTATAGTCCATAGCTCATAGCTTACAGCTGATAGTCTAACTCCATCAGCCATCAGCCATCAGCCATCAGCCATTAGCCATTAGCCACTAGCTATAAGCTATCAGCTAATACCTAACTTCTTATCCTTGCAAAACGGGGTGAAAAATGCAACAATAACAGATATTATGACGTCGTTATCACCACAACCCTACAAAGGCTCCCGAGACTACTATCCAGAGGATATGCGGATTCGTAGTTATATCTTTGCGACCTGGCGACGCGTTGTCGAGAGCTTCGGGTACGAGGCCTATGATGCACCGTTACTCGAGCCACTTGAGGTCTATACAGCAAAGACGGGGCAGGAGATTGTGAATGAGCAGACCTATCAGTTTGTTGATCGTGGTGGGCGGACGGTTGCGATTCGCCCCGAGATGACGCCAAGTGTCAGTCGGATGGTCGCCGGACGTCGCCAAGAGCTTGGTTACCCGGCGCGTTGGTATAATATTGCTCAATTCATGCGTTACGAACGACCCCAGCGCGGCCGTGAACGCGAGTTTTGGCAGCTCAATCCCGATATATTTGGCGTGGCAAGCGTGACGGCCGATGCAGAAATTATCATTATGGCTGATCGTATTATGCGAGCCTTTGGCGCCGACAAAAAGATGTACACTATCCGCGTCAACAACCGCCGTATGATCAACCTCATGATGAGTGAGTACTTAGGGCTCGATATCGTCCAGTCACAGCTGATGATCAAGCTATTTGATCGTAAAGACAAGCTCACTCGCGAAGATTTTGACACACAAGCTCGAGATATTTTCGGTGATGAGACAGCCCAGGACGGTATGGCGAGGATTACAAAACTCCTTGAAGCTACATCGATGGCTGGGCTACCAAAAGAGCTGCTTGATAGTGATGTTGTTCGCGAAGTCCAAGAGCTCTTTACGCTGCTGCATGAGGCGGGAGTTGAGAATGCTGGATTTGATATCAGCCTGATGCGTGGGTTTGATTACTACAATGGTATTTGAAGTGTTTGATAATCACCCCGATAACAACCGAGCAATGTTTGGCGGTGGTCGCTATGATGGTCTAGTGGGGCTATTTGGTGCCGAGCCTGTACCGACAGTAGGGTTCGCTCCAGGGCTGACGATGACACAACTTTTCCTTGAATCGCACGGTCTTTTGCCGGAATTTGTCTCAACAACCGATGTGTATATGGTGGTACTTGGTGATATCCACAAATCAGCTCGCAAGCTCGCCGATGATTTGCGCGAAGAAGGTG
Source organism: uncultured Candidatus Saccharibacteria bacterium (assembly GCA_964552765.1). Lineage (GTDB taxonomy): Bacteria > Patescibacteriota > Saccharimonadia > Saccharimonadales > Saccharimonadaceae > JAPUDQ01. The sequence goes on along the minus strand of CAZKIA010000001.1, from coordinate 35,362 downwards.
TACGCGTGGCTATCGATACCACTGATCGCAAGATTGATCGTCAGATCCGCACGGCTGTAAAGCAAAAGATCAACTACCTTCTCTTTGTTGGTGAACAAGAAATACGCGATGAAATGTATCGGCTCAAAGATGTCGCCAGCGAGACTGAAGAAGTTTTGTCGTTAGAGCGAATTATCTCGACGGTTAAAGATCGTCGTCGCCAGCAAAAACGTGTCCGCCGCCCCAGCAGTGACGATGCGCTTGATGGCTAGGTCTGCTTATTTGTAGTAGATGCGTCATGCTTATGTTCGCTCGCGATGCTCTGATCTGTTACACTAGATAGTTATGAAACATACTATCAAACGAGCTGACACGACCGTCACTGCTACTGTCGTGGTCGAAGAAACCGAATTTATTGCTGCCAAAGATGCGGCCGTTAAACAACTGTCACGCACGATAAAAGTGCAAGGCTTTCGCAAAGGAAAAGTGCCGGCGAAAGTGGCTGAAAAAAATATTGATCCGACGACGCTCACAACCGAAGCGACTGAATACGCGATCAATCGTGCACTCAATGATGTGATCGCGGTTGAAGATCTGCGAGTACTTGACCAGCCGAAAATTGACGTTAAAAAACTCGTACCGTTTACGACGCTTGAATTTACCGCAGAGATTGAAGTATTGCCAAGTATTACTCTTGGTGACTACAAGAAATTAAAGGCTAAAAAACAAAGCGTGACGGTCGAAAAGTCAGAGATCGATGAAGTGATCGAGCGTATGCGTAGTGGGTTTGCAGAGCGCGAGGCGGTGGAGCGTGAGGCACAAAATGGCGATGAAGTGGTGATGAGCTTTATCGGGCGTGACAAAGCTGGGGCCGAGATTGAAGGCGCCAAGGGTGAAGATTATCCGCTGACGCTTGGGAGTGGCTCGTTTATTCCTGGATTTGAGGAGCAACTAGTTGGCCACAAAGCCGGTGAGATGTTTGATATCTCGGTGACATTTCCTAAGGAGTACCACGCTGAGCATCTAAAGGGTGCTGATGTCACATTTGCGATCGATCTCAAGACAGTAAATGAAGTGAAGCTACCAGAAGTAGATGATGCATTTGCCAAGAAATCCGGCCCATTCAACACTGCCAAGGAGCTACTGGCTGATATCAAGCGTGAGCTAACTGCTCAAAAAGAACGCCAAGTCATGGATCAGCTCAAGGATGATCTACTGGGTGAGTTGGTACAAAAAAGCGACGTGCCTGCGCCAGAAGTTCTGGTAAATGATCAAGTCCAGGCGCTGGAGCGTGACCTGATGCAAAACCTCATGTATCGCGGGCAGACAATCGACAACTATATTGAATCGCGTGGCTACAAAGACCGCGATGAACTGGTAAAAAAGGATTTGTACCCTATGGCTGAGCGCCGCGTGCAGTCTGGTTTAATACTAGCGGAACTCAGCAAGGCCGAGGCGATCGATATCAGTAAAGAAGAGTTAGATGCAGAACTTACTAAGCGCAAAGAAGAAGCACCAACCATGGCAACGCAGCTTGATACTCCCGAGGCGCGACGTGACCTTGCTAACCGTGTAATAACTGAAAAAACGATTAATCGACTAGTTGAATTAAACTCATAATTGTGCTATAATAGTATTTGCTCCGTGCGCAAGAATGGAGTGAATATGCCAGCAAAATGGTACCAACTGTATCTCCCGTTGATTGCAGCGATCGTCATTTGTGGCGTTGCCATCATCACGGCGTACGATCTGTGGAGCTACGTCCTCGGATTTATCGGTTGCATTCTTGTCATCGCTGTCATCATGGCGGTGGCCTTCAACTCAAATCGACTCAGGAGGGAAAACAACAACTCTTTTCGGTGATCTTCTGCGCACGGAGCATCACCCACGAATATAATTAGCACTCTGCTTGCATGAGTGCTAATTTTTGTTTATACTGGTTGGTATGAACAGGGTAAAAAACTATCTGGTACCGACTGTCGTCGAGAAATCTCACGACGGTGAGCGCGCCTATGACATCTATAGCCGCTTGCTCAAAGAGCGCATTATATTCCTAGGCGAAGAAGTCAATGAGCACACGGCGAACATTGTTGTGGCGCAGCTATTGCACTTGGCGTACGAAGACCCCAAAGCAGATATCAAGCTCTATATTAATAGCCCAGGCGGAAGCATCAGTGATGGGCTGGCGATTTATGACACGATGAATTTTATCAAGCCTGATGTTGCGACCTATGGCATCGGATTGCAGGCCAGCATGGGCGCGTTTTTGCTCAGTAGCGGTGCCAAAGGCAAGCGCTTTATGTTGCCACATGCCAGAGTGATGATTCATCAGCCAAGTAGCGGCACTCAGGGCAAAGTTACCGACCAAGAGATTAGCCTGCGCGAAGCAATCCGACTTAAAGACTTACTATCAGAGATTACCGCCAAAAATACTGGTCAAAAACTCGCCAAAGTAAAAGCCGATATGGAACGTGACTACTGGATGGACGCCCGTGAAGCGGTGGCGTACGGCATCGCCGATAGTATCGTCACTAAATAGTCATACAAGACTTGACGATATACTGTAGTTTGACTTATAATTATCAGTAATGAAGATTGAATAAGATAGGGTCGTTATACACGCACGCTTTTGGCGGGCGTTTTTGCGTGTTGAGTCCGTCTTAGTAGAAACTTCGGTGCCAGTTTCTAACAACTACTAATCATGCGAGGAGCAACCGGTTTATGGCTAAAACCGCAAAAGTCGCAGACAAAAAGCGCGTTCTTTTTTCACAAGAAGATACCGCTTTGCCTCTGCCTAATCTCATCGCCCACCAGATTGACTCTTGGAAAGAGTTCGTCGAAACGGGCCTGGGAGAAATATTCGCCGAGATCAACCCGATCAGCGATTATACCGAACAAAAATTAGAGCTGAGATTCAAAGACTACCACTTTGAAGACCCAAAGATTAGCGAAGCCGAAGCACGCTATGACAATATCAGCTACGAAGCACCGCTTAAGGCTGTTGTCGAGCTGACCAACAAAGTAACCGGTGAAGTCAAAGAATCAGAGATTTACCTCGGTGATTACCCGTGGATGACCGAGCGTGGAACCTTTGTGATCAATGGCGCTGAGCGCGTTGTTGTATCACAGCTTATCCGTAGTGCGGGTATCTTTTTCACCGCGGATGTTCACGCTGGACGCAACTACTACGGCGCCAAGTTGATTCCTGGTCGTGGTGCATGGCTCGAGTTTGAGACAGCTACCAATGGCGCAATGTATGTCAAGATCGACCGTCGCCGCAAGATTGCCGTCAGTACACTACTGCGTGCACTTGGTTACTCGAGTAACACTGCTATCAAGGAACTCTTTAAAGACGTCGATACCGGTGATGTTAAGTATATCGATGCCACGCTCGAAAAAGACCCAAGCAAGGGGACGAATGAGGCGCTTATCGAAGTGTATCGCAAGCTTCGCCCGGGTGACCTCGCGACTGTTGACAACGCCCGCGGTATGATCGAGCGTATGTTCTTTGATTTCAAGCGATTTGATTTTAGCCGCGTCGGTCGCTACAAGATCAACCAGCGCCTGGGTATGGATATCGCCAACACGACCGAAAACCGTGTCATGCGTCTAGAAGATTTGATCGCTATCATTAGCGAGATTATTCGTCTTAACAACACGCAGGAGCCAGCTGATGATATCGATGCACTGCACAACCGCCGCGTCAAGCTTGTCGGTGAGTTGGTGGCTCGTCAATTCCGCATCGGTATGCTCCGCATGGATCGTAACGCCAAGGATCGCATGTCGGTAAGTGATATTGAGAACGTAAGCCCGTCGCAACTCATCAATGCTCGCCCAGTGGTAGCGGCAGTGCGTGAGTTCTTTGCGAGTTCACAGCTTTCACAGTTTATGGATCAGACCAACCCAATGAGTGAGCTCTCGCACAAGCGTCGCCTCAGCTCGATGGGTCCTGGTGGTTTGTCTCGTGAGCGCGCTGGATTGGAAGTTCGTGATGCCCACAAGACGCACTATGGTCGCCTCTGTACGATTGAGACACCAGAAGGCGCCAACATCGGCCTCGTGCTCAACCTCGCCAGCTACGCTCGTATCAATGAATATGGCTTTATCGAAGCGCCCTATCGCCGAGTTGTTAACGGTAAAGTAACCGACGAAGTCGTCTACCTTGATGCCGCTGCTGAAGCCAAAGAAATTATCGCTGAAGCTCTGACTGATCTCGGTGCCGATGGCAAGATCAAGGCCGCTCGCGTGAGTGCCCGTGACCGCCTCGACCCAAGTGAAGTTGATACCAGTGATGTGACATTTATGGATGCCGCTCGCAAGCAGATTATTGGTACGACGGCGAGCCTCGTGCCATTTGTTGAGAAAAACCGTATTGACCGTTCATTGACTGGTTCAAACATGCAACGCCAAGCAGTACCGCTGATTCGTACTCAGGCTCCAACGGTTGGTACCGGTATTGAGGGTGATATTGCTCGCAACACTAGCCAGCTGATCGTAGCTGATGGCAATGGCGAAGTTGTCCGGGCTGATGCCGATGAGATCCATGTTGCCTACGGGCCAAAAGATGTACGCGTCTACAAGCCAGTTCACTTTGAACAGAGCAATGATGACCGCTCGATCAACCAGCGCGTCATGGTCTCTCGTGGCGACAAAGTCAAAAAAGGCACGGTGCTGATTGAAGGCGCGTCTATTGCTGACGAAGAGCTAGCACTTGGTCGCGACCTTGTCGTGGCGTTTATGCCATGGAATGGCTACAACATGGATGACTCTATCATCCTAAGCAACCGTATTGTCCAGGATGATGACCTGACAAGTATTAATATCCAAGACTTCATGGTTGAAGTGCGCGAGACGAAGCTAGGGCCTGAAATCGTGACGCGAGATATCCCAAATGTCTCAGAAGAATCCCTGCGCCACCTCGACGAAGACGGTATTGTCCGTGTCGGTGCTGAAGTCAAAGCCGGTGATGTACTCGTCGGTAAGATTACGCCAAAAGGTGAGCAGGAACTCAGCTCTGAAGAGCGCCTACTGCGCGCTATTTTCGGTGAAAAAGCCAAAGATGTTCGCGATACCTCTCAGCGTATGAGTAACGGTAAGCACGGCAAGGTTGTCGGTGTAAAGATATTTACCCGCGAAAATGGTCATGAGCTCAAAGCTGGTGTACTGATGCAGATCCAGATATATGTTGCACAACTTCGCAAGATTGCGGTGGGAGACAAGCTAGCAGGTCGTCACGGTAACAAGGGTGTTGTAGCGCGTATTCTGCCAGCTGAAGATATGCCATTTATGGAGGACGGTACGCCTGTAGATGTAATCCTTAACCCACTCGGTGTCCCAAGTCGTATGAACCTTGGTCAGCTCTTTGAGACGCACCTCGGTATGGCGGCACGAGCCCTTGGCTACCGTGTGTCGACACCACCATTTAACGGTGTGCCAAACCACGTCATCGAGGAGCAGCTGGTGAAAGCTGGTCTACCAAGTGATGGCAAGATTCAGCTCTTTGATGGTCGCACTGGTGATGCTTTCCAGGAAAAGACGACGGTTGGCGTGATGTACATCATCAAGCTTCACCACATGATTGCCGACAAGATCCACGCTCGCTCGATTGGGCCATACACCATGGTCACACAACAGCCACTTGGTGGTAAGGCGCAAAACGGTGGTCAGCGCTTTGGTGAGATGGAGGTGTGGGCACTTGAAGCATATGGTGCCGCTACGACACTTCAGGAAATGCTTACCATCAAATCAGATGATGTGTACGGACGCGCGAAAGCCTATGAATCAATCATCAAGAATGAGCCGATCATGGGGCCAAAAATTCCCGAATCATTCAACGTCCTGGTCAAAGAACTTCAGGGACTCGGTCTGCGTGTTGACCTGATCGAAGACGAGAAAACAATCGATGCAGAGAACGTGATCGTCGGTGATGTTGGTGACGGCAGTAGTGTTATCGCCAGCGACGACCTCGAAGAAGCCGTCCGCGATGAAGCTGATGAGCTTGGCGACATTGAACTTACTGAAGATATGACGATAGAAACAGCAGAAGAATTTGAAGATCTCGACACACCTGTCGATGAAAAGGAGGTCGCATAATGGCCCGACCTATGGTCAGTACCAGCATTGCCGATTTTGACGCAGTGCGCCTGGCAGTTGCCAGTGCCGATGATATCCTCAAGTGGAGTTACGGCGAAGTTACCAAACCAGAAACGATCAATTATCGTACCCAGAAACCAGAACGTGATGGGCTATTCTGTGAGCGTATCTTTGGCCCGGTCAAAGATATCAACCCGCACGATGCCAAGCTAAAAGGTGTTCGCTCGCGCGAAGCCGCTGTCGATAAGAATGGCGAGCTAGTGACGCGTAGCGTTGTCCGTCGTGAGCGCATGGCGCACATTACGCTTGCGGCACCAGTTGCGCATATATGGTTTATGCGCGGTGCACCTAGTGCCATGGCGCTACTGAGCGGTGTACCTGTTCGTCAACTCGAGCGTGTCGCATATTTTGCAAGCTACTTAATCCTCGGTGTCGAAGAGGATAAGCGCGACCAGATGCTCGCCGACCTCGAGGCAGAACTCGAAGCAGGACGCGCTGCTATCAAAATTCGTTACGAAAAAGACGCTGAAAGCGAAGGCGCAGATGTTAAGAAGCTTGCCGCTGAGCAGACCAAAGAGCTCGAGGAGCTTGAAGCATCTATCGAAGCTCGCCGCACACAGCTCGGCGGACTCGTCAAAGGATCACTTATCAACGAGACTGACTATCGTAATCTTCCTGAAGAATACGAAGAGCTTGTCAAAGTGGGCATGGGCGGTGAAGCACTCTCAGCACTGCTAAAAGAAATTGATCTCAACCAACTAATCCGTGAGTTGACCGAAGAAGCCGAAGGCGCCAAAGGTCAACGCAAGAAGAAAATCGTCAAGCGACTCAAGGTGCTTGAGGGTATGCAACGTGCTGGGATTAGTCCTGAGAGCATGTGTATTTCAGTACTACCTGTCATCCCACCAGACTTGCGCCCAATGGTGCAACTGACTGGTGGACGATTCGCGACATCTGACCTTAACGACCTGTATCGTCGCGTCATCAACCGCAACAACCGTCTAAAGAAGCTGATCGACCTCAATGCGCCAGAAGTGATTCGTCGCAATGAAATGCGTATGCTGCAAGAAGCGGTCGATGCTTTGATCGACAACTCAGCGGCTCGTGGTGGTCGTGCTGTTAGTTCGACTGGTGGCCGTCGTCGCTTGAAATCATTGAGCGATATGCTCAAGGGTAAGCAAGGTCGTTTCCGCCAGAACCTTCTCGGTAAGCGTGTTGACTACTCGGGGCGAAGCGTGATTGTGGCTGGGCCAGAACTCAAGATCAACCAGTGTGGACTGCCAAAGCAAATGGCAATGGAGCTCTTTAAGCCGTTTGTTGTTAGCTGGTTGCTCCGCAACGAGTATGCTCATAACATTCGCTCAGCAACTCGACTAATTGAAGCAGGCGAGACGGTCATCTGGGACGCACTTGATGAAGTAACCCGAGGAAAATATGTACTGCTCAACCGTGCGCCGTCACTCCACCGTCTGTCGATCCAGGCATTTCAGCCAAAATTGATTGAGGGTAAAGCGATTCAACTGCACCCACTGGTTTGTACTGGATTTAACGCTGACTTTGATGGTGACCAAATGGCTGTGCACTTGCCACTGAGCGATGAAGCACAGCGTGAAGCGCGTGAACTCATGAGCGCGACAAACAACCTCCTGAAGCCTGCTGATGGATCACCTATCCTCAACATTGCTCAAGATATTGTGCTTGGCTGTTACTACCTGACGTACCCTAAGCCGTCATCTCAGACAAGCACTGTCAAGAGTTATAGCTCGATCGCAGAAGCTATCATGGCGAAGGATCAAGGTGTTATCAAACTGCAGACACCAATCCGCCTCGTCGTAAAAGGCGAGATGCGCGAGACAAGTCTTGGCCGTGTCTTCTTCAATGAAGTACTGCCAGAAGACCTGCCATATGAAAACGGTGTCATGACCAAAAAAGCCCTTAAGAAAGTATTGAGCCGCATTTTCCTCGGCTACGGCCAAGAGCAGACGGCACAAACCGCCGATGCTATCAAAGACCTGGCACTGCGCTATGCGACTGAAGGTGCTGTCTCAACTGGTATGAACGATTACTTCGACGTGCCTGAGATCGATGCCGAGATCATCCCGGCTGGTGACAAGCGTACGGCGCAGATTTCTGACCAGTACGAGCAAGGTCTCATCACTGATGAAGAGCGCTACAACCTCACCGTTGAAACATGGCGTAACATCGACAAAGAGATCATCAAAGTCTTGAGCGAAAAGATTGTTCACGAAGATACCTCGATCGCCGTGATGGTTGATAGTGGTGCGCGTGGTGACATCGGTAACGTCAAGATGGCCGCTGCTAACCTCGGTGTGGTTGTGGATGCGACCGGTAAAGAGATCGAGCTGCCGATTCGTCACAGTTTCAAGGATGGTCTGACGCCGCTTGAAGCCTTTGTCTACACTCGTGGTACCCGTAAAGGTCTGATCGATACTGCTCTCAAGACTGCCGACTCAGGTTACCTGACGCGACGTCTTGTCGATGTATCGCAAGACATCTTCACCGTGGATGATGAGCGCGGTGATGACGATGGATTTACAATTTACCGTAAGGAAACCGATATCACTGGTATTGATTTCCGCGATCGCTTGCATGGTCGCTATGCGGCTGAAGACGTCAAGGGTCACATCGAGCGTGCTGATCTGATTACCTCAGAAATCGCCGATGCTATCCAAGAAGACGACTCGATCAAATCAGTCAAGATCATGTCAGTCCTAACTACTAAGACACTTCGCGGTGTACCGCAGCGTAGTTATGGTATCGATATGGCAACAGGTAAACTGATTGATATCGCTCAGCCGGTCGGTGTTATTGCCGCACAGTCTGTCGGTGAGCCGGGTACACAGTTGACACTTCGTACCTTCCACGCCGGTGGTGTAGCGGGTGATGACATTACCCAGGGTCTGCCGCGTGTTGATGAGTTGTTTGAAGCTCGCACACCAAAGGGTGAAGCGGTTATCTCTGACATCGCTGGTAACGTCAAAGTCTGGGAAGAAAGCGACAAATATATCGTTCAGGTCACGCCAACTAAGGGCAAGACTGAGGCGATCAAGCTTGATGGTCAGATTGTCCGTGTCAAATCTGGCACCGATGTCGTGGCGGGTGATGTACTGGCTAGCAACGAAGATCAATCGCTACCACTTGTCGCGCCATTTGATGGTAGCGTGACCGTCGCCGATGGTGAGCTGGTAGTTACTAGTAGTGCCGAAGCGCCAGTCCGCTATGAGATTCCTCATCAGCGTCAACTAGCAATCAGCGATGGCGATGTTGTTGAGGCAGGTGATCGTATCACTAACGGTTCGATCAATCTCCACCAGCTAATGCGCCTCAAGGGTATCGAAGAAACTCAGCGCTACATGATCAATGAAGTCTTGCGTATCTACGCTGCTCAGGGACAAAACATTGCCGACAAGCACCTCGAGGTGATTGTGCGCCAGATGTTTAGCCGCGTGCAGATCGAAGAGCCAGGTGATAGCTTGTTTGTGACTGGTGACATCATCAGTAAAGCGGCTGTCATCGAAGAAAACGCACGCCTGACCGACGAAGGTAAAGAGCCAGCACAGTTTACGCAACTGCTGCTTGGTATCACCAAAGTTTCGATCTGGAGCGACAGCTTCCTGTCAGCCGCGTCATTCCAGGACACGACTCGTGTGCTGATCAACGCCGCCACAAGCGGACGCATTGACCACCTCTACGGACTCAAAGAAAACGTTATCATTGGCCGCAAGATTCCTGTCGGAACTGGCGCAGTACAACCCGATGATGAAAACGAAGCGGAGTCATCAGAGGAAGAAAGCGTGTATGCGGTGGAAGTTGCGGATGCAGCAACGGAGGCTAGGGACTAGAGGTTAGACGTTAGACGTAAGTTGTTAGACGTAAGACGTTAGAAACTGCCCGCAACCTTGCGGGCAGTTTTGGTAATTACTGTAGGCATAGAAAAGTCGAAACCCCGCCCCTTTACAGGAGCGGGGCTCGACCGTGTAGGTGCGGGGTTAGATCGGGCCAACATTCCATAGGTTGGTGACCCATGTAGGGATGGTCTTGATCGGGTAGTACCACGCGTTGTTGTTACATTTCACTGCGAAGTTGACGGTGCGGCTACTGTCCGTTACCTTGCTTAGATGGACATCCCATGAGTTGTATGCGAATGTACCGTAAACACTCTCGTTGGATGTCACGGCAATCATGGCGATGATGCTTCCACCCGGACATGCGGTACCGTAGAGGTGGACATTAGGCCCGACCAGTGCTTGTGCCGATGGGGCCGTCACAGTACTTATGCCAAGCGCTAGTGCCAGTGCTGAGGTGAGCGACAAGAGCCGTGCGCCCAACACTTTACGTGATTTGATTTTCAACGTTCCTCCTGAAATTGGAAGCGAATTGATGCAGTTGCATCCTACACACCTTATCATTAGTTGTAGGTATGAAAAATGATTTTGTTTTTAATTATCTCAGGAAAGAGATATACTATCTATTATTAATAATGAGGGTAAAAAATGAAAAAGACACAAAAAATATTGTCTATAACAATACTCTCTTTCATAGGGTGTGTGATTTTAATAATAAGCATATATCTGATAAGCCTACATAATATAAATCGAGCAAATCTAGAAAATCTTGATACTTTAAAGACTAATAATCAGAAAAGTCTTTTCATTATATTTGATAATAAGGCCGAAGAGGTTGTGCGTCAGTCTGATACAAGCTGCAGGTGGGGCCAGTTGTTCGCGAAAGTCACTTGCGACGCGATAGAGACACGGGTATATGCTACAAAAGATATTGATGGATTACGTCAATCTATAAACAGCAAACTTTCATCAAGTGGATGGAATACTGATAAGAGTATGCCACCAGGAGAATATTTTTTTACTCCTCCTAATAGTTATTGGGTGGCGCTTTCTCAGCTCAATGCTGATCGACAAGCGAATGATCAACAACGCGAAGAATATTTGCGTATAATTGTGACAAAAAATGCACCAAGTGGAAAGGATTATCAAGGTACTCATCTTAACGCAGACGATTCGCTGAGAGCAAGACTCCAAAATCTTATCAATGATGGGAGCTATATCTTTGTCGCTACGATAATTACGAGATAGGCAAATACCCTGGTATTACTCACAGCACTAGACGTCTGTATCTGTAGCTGCTATAATTATCAGCGAGTTTCCTCTCGAAGTTTATGGGAATATGTGTACACTCCCACAAATATACGAGACGTGTGAGCGGGTTTGCTGCCTGGCTCACATAACAAGATGGTAAATGGTAAGTAGTAGTTGGTAATTAGCATGCTAGCTACACACCATACATCCCATTTACTATTTACTAATTACTATTTACTAAAAATCGGAGATTTTTACGTGCCAACAATCAATCAGCTTGTAAGAAAGCCGCGCAAAACCGCTGCCAAGAAGAGTAAATCACCTCATCTTGGTCGCATTCACAACGCACTCAAAACGCGTTATTACAATCAAGACGCCCCGCTAAAGCGTGGGGTATGTATTCGTGTTACGACAAAGACACCAAAGAAACCTAACTCAGCACTTCGTAAAGTTGCTCGTGTTCGCCTGACAAACCACCAGGAAGTGTGGGCATACATTGGTGGTGAGGGTCACAACCTGCAAGAGCACGCTGTTGTGCTGGTACGTGGTGGTCGTGTGCCGGATCTGCCGGGTGTTCGCTACCACATTGTTCGTGGTGCGCTAGATCTTCAGGGAGTCGCTAAGCGCCAGCAAGGCCGTAGTAAGTACGGTTCGAAGAAGGAGAACAAATAATCATGCCACGTAAAGTAACCAAGAAACTACAACGCAAGCTCAATCCTGATCGTAAATACCAGTCAGTGCTGGTGCAGCGCCTCATCAACAAATCAATGCTTGATGGCAAAAAACATGTCGCCGAGACTGCCGTTTACGGTGCGCTCGAGATCGCCGCCAAGAAGCTGAAGAGCGAGGAACCGCTTGAAGTCTTTGAAAAGGCATTCAAAAACGTCCAGCCAAACTTTGAGGTAAAAAGCCGTCGTGTTGGTGGTGCCAACTACCAGATTCCATTCCCGATCCAGGGTCACCGCCAGCAACACTATGCGTTTATGTGGCTGGTACAATCAGCTCGTGCCCGCAAGGGTATGCCGTACGAACAGCGCCTGGCCGCAGAGATTGTCGATGCGTACAACGAAGCAGGGGCTGCATTCAAGAAAAAAGAAGACACTCACCGAATGGCTGAGGCTAACCGTGCATTTGCACACTTTGCTAGAAGTTAGGGGGCAACTATGGCAGATGTAAAAGACGTACCACTCGATCATTATCGAAATGTCGGTATTATCGCGCATATTGATGCCGGTAAGACGACCACGACCGAAGGTATTTTGTACCGAACAGGTGTCAACCACAAGATCGGTGAAGTGAAGGGAAATGACCCAGCTGGTGCAACAACTGACTGGATGGAGCAGGAAAAAGAACGTGGTATCACCATCACCAGTGCAGCCGTAACGTGTTTTTGGAAGGGTCACAAGATTAACATCATCGACACACCGGGACACATTGACTTTACCGCCGAGGTGGAACGATCGTTGCGCGTACTCGATGGTGCGGTCACGGTATTTGATGGCAAAATGGGCGTTGAGGCACAGTCAGAGACTGTCTGGCGCCAGGCCAACAAATATGGCGTGCCACGTATTTGCTTTATCAACAAGATCAACCAAACGGGTGGTGATTTCTACAAGTCATTGCAGAGCATCCATAACCGCCTGAGCAAACACGCCTTGCCGATTCATTTGCCGATTGGGTTTGAAAAAGACATCAACGGTGTTGTCGATCTCGTGGATATGAAGGCCTATACCTACACTGACTTTCACGATCACGCGCTCGTGCAGGGTGAGATCCCGGCTGATATGCTTGAGAAATGTAAGAATGCTCGTAGTTTGCTAGTGGAAGCAGCGGTTGAAGCTGATGACACCCTGATGGAGAAGTTCTTTGAGCACGGCGAAGAAGCGATCTCAATCGATGAGCTCAAATCAGCGCTTCGCAAGCGAGTATTGGCTGGCGACTTCTTCCTAGTGACAGGTGGTGATGGTCGTGGCGTGATTGTCGAGAAAGTTCTCGACCTCGTAGCTGACTACCTACCAAGTCCGCTTGATGTTGATGCAATCTGGGGTACTAACCCGAAGACTGGTGATGAGATTAGCCGTAAACCAGACGACAAAGAGCCACTAGCCGCCCTAGCATTTAAGATCGCTACCGACCCATTTGTCGGTCGTCTGATCTTTGTGCGGGTGTATTCGGGTGTTTTGACCGCCGGTAGCTACGTGCTCAACACGACAACTGGCGAGAAAGAACGTGTCGGGCGTATTGTTCGTATGCACGCTGACAAGCGCGAAGACATTGATCGGATTGCCGCTGGTGATATTGCCGCAGTGGTGGGCCTCAAGACGACCTTTACCGGGCACACATTGTCAGATGTTGCGCATCCGATAGCACTTGAGGGGATTACCTTCCAGGATCCACCAGTTTCGATTGCAGTGGAGCCAAAATCAAAAGCCGACCAAGAAAAAATGGGGATTGCCTTGCAGCGTCTGGCTGAAGAAGATCCAACATTTCGTATCCACACCGATGAAGAAACCGGCCAGACGATTATGTCTGGTATGGGTGAGCTTCACCTCGATATCCTGATTGATCGCATGAAGCGTGAGTTTAAGGTTGAGGCGAATATTGGTGAGCCACAGGTTGCATTCCGTGAAACGATTCGCGGCACCGCTGAAGCTCAAGGTAAACACGCCAAACAATCAGGTGGTCGTGGTCAATATGGTGATGTTTGGATTCGATTTGAGCCGACAGAGAACGGTGAAGGATTTGAATTCGTCGATGAGATCAAGGGTGGTGTTGTCCCAAGTGAATACCGCCAACCAGTTCGAAAAGGAATTGAAGAGACACTCAGCAACGGTGTCATTGCCGGTTATCCGATGATTGGCGTTAAGGCCACACTCTATGACGGTAGCTATCACGACGTTGACTCAAGTGAATTAGCCTTTAACCTCGCGGGCGTCTTGGCTGTTAAGGCCGGTATTCCAAAGGCAAAGCCAGTTCTGCTCGAGCCAGTTATGCGCGTCGAAGTCACGACTCCTGAGGAGTTTATGGGTGATGTTATCGGCGACCTTAACTCTCGTCGTGGACGAATTGAAGCGATGGAAGACCTGATGGCCGGTGCCAAGCTTATCAAGGCGTTTGTGCCACTCAGTAATATGTTCGGCTATACGGGCGATGTTCGTAGCATGAGCCAAGGTCGCGCTGCGAGTACGATGGAGCTTGCTCAGTATGAGGAAGTACCACCAAACGTCGCTGCCGAGATCATCGAAAAACGCACAAAGAAATAGATTATTTTCTCCCCACCGCGCCCACAAAGGTTTGTTGACCTCTGTGGGCGTTTGTGCGTATAATCAAGCAAATGGTTACCTATCGTAGTCTAGAAAAATACAGCGTAGAGACGAAGTCGACCCCAGGTAGGGACATGGTAATTATTACATTGCTCATGCTCGTTGGGGTTGGCTTTGTTGGCTATGCGACATCAGTTGGCTGGCAGGATGTTCTTGCGCGTCATGGGTGGGTACTGGGTGTAAGCATTTTTTTGTTCATGCTTCTTTATATAGGGACGGGTACATATAGGGGCATAAAAAAACAAAGGGAAGTCCGGGCTGCGCTAAAAGAATTTGCCCATGATAATTCCTGGGAATATCGTGAATATACCGACTCTCGAGACGCACCGGATGGAATAGGCGGGCCAAGGTTCGAGCAGTCCTCGATGTTACCAATAAAGCGTACGTTGGCGTGGGTCATCATTGGAAAGACAAACAAGCCGTTTCAGATATGGTATATGATCCAGCCTGGGGCAAGTATCAATCTAGGCCAGTACGGAAGGCATCGTTACGAGACATATAAGACGTATCTAGGAAGCCAAGTGAAAGGCAGTGATCGCTGGACGTATACCGAACAGATACCTGAAGGATTTGTACTCAACCCTCACATACTTCAAGAGCTAATCGAGACCTAGTATATGTATCAAAAAGCTGTTGACATCATTTATCCTATGCCATAGGATAAGTTGAAAAGTAAGCAATACAAACATGGATACACCTCATAAAATATTTGTCATCATTGGCTCTACAGCCTTGCTTGCTGCAGCTGTGATCGGTGGATATGAACTGTTTACCATTGAAGATCCGAGTCGCCCCGTTACGACGGTTACACACCCATCTGCACAGACTGCACAGAACAATACAAGCGCTATGAATCCATCGATGTCCGGTAGCGCGTCCACACCAACGCCAACTACGACGAATCAGCAAGCACCTTCATCGAGCGCACCTCTATCATCAACCGCAGCGCCATCTTCGTCTAGCACCCCGACAGCTACCGCACCATCAGCTGGTACCTCGACAACCCCGAAGCCAACGCCGGCTCCCACTCCAGCTCCCACTCCCGCACCACCACCAACTCCTGCTCCTGCGCCCACGTACACATACAAGAACGGTTCATTTAGTGCGACTGCATCATACACGGTTCCTAGAGGTCATACCAATTCGATTACAGCGACGATCACCGTGAATAACGACACGATTACAGCCGTTAGTGATGCTCATTCCGCATTGAGCTCTGAGTCATGGAATTATATCAATAGCTTTAATAGTAAGATCAGCGGGCTTGTTGTAGGTCAGAAACTAGCCAGTATTTCACCCAGTCGTGTTGGAGGGGCAAGCCTGACAACGGATGGATTCAACGCCGCCCTGACTAGTATTCGCAATCAAGCTAAAAACTAATTTTTACCAACCAAATGTTTCAGTATGGATACGACGTTGGTCGATCCCCATATCAGCGAGCATTTTCGTAACTGCCGCCATCATAGGTGGCGGGCCACAGACAAAGTAATGATACGACTCAGGACGCGCAAGATATTTTTTGATGATCGCTTTATTCATATAACCTGTTTCAACTATGCCTTGGTAGTTGGGTGGTACTGACTCATATATCTCGACACAATGCGCTGGTAAGAAAGGCTTTAGCGTTGACACAAACACCGCCGAATGAGGCTCTCTGTTTGCCGCAAACAACCACTGTTCTCTGTTTTTAGATTCCCTAATGATACGATCAATAAATGGAGTGATGCCAATGCCGCCCGCAATATAGACGACCGGCGTTGTGAGCTTATCGATCTCACGAGTGAATTCGCCAAATGGCCCGCCTATATACACGGTGTGCTGAGCCTGTAATTCTGAGGCAACTTTCGTGAACATACCAAATTTTCGATAGGTAAGCAGTAGCTCGCCAGTTGTCTCGTTATATTGAGTGACGGAAAAAGGATGATCTTCGCTGATAAAGCCTAATTTTAGGTACACATACTGGCCACGCCGAGGCTTCAGGTATGTCCCGCGAGGTTTAAGGTGCAGTAGGTAGTCATCATCGGTTATTTTCTGGTTACTGATGATCGTGTAAGCAATTTTATCGAGGTTAAATAGGCCGCGGATACGTAAAACAGTGAAGATAACAAAGGTCATGACGAGGCCGAAGAAGTATAGTTTGACGAGCTGATGCTGCATGTACTGCGAGCCGACATTTGGGATATGAAGTAAGGCAAACGGTACGCAAATGTATGCGAGGTAGTGAATGTATTTCCAGGTACGAAACCCAATGCGTTTACGAAAATACACTGATAATATCGCCGTTATTACCATCAGCCAAAATGCGATCCGCCCGAGGGTAACGTGGCGTTCAAACTCCGTGCCGATGTGTGGAATAAGGGGATAGAGTAAGCTCTCGCCATAGCTATATATGATCAATAGGGGGTGCAACACTACAGCGAGACTACCCCATTTACCAAGCGCTTTATGGATTCGTACCACAGGTGCAAGATCATGAAACACCATGCTCATGACTGATTTTGCATCGAGGACATACATCCATAACAATAGGACGATACCAATATAGCCAACCACTGCCGACAAGTAGAGCACACTACTTTTGACTGTAGTCGTGGCTGGGAATGCGAGCAGGGCAAGTATCGGCAAACATGACCCTGCAATAGCGATCCATACTATCGTTCTTTTTCGCGCTTCGTTCATTGTTATCATCGTAGTGAATGCTAGCTGAGTAGCTACTGAGGTTTCCTTCTAATTGCTTTTATGTTTTTATCATACTGCTTATGATTGTGATTGCCTAGAATCTCGTTACACTATGTCATTATGATACATTCTAGGAGAAGCATTCCTCGTCCACGCCGCAGTCTCGAGTGGTACGAGATGCAAGCTGTGCGCTACGCAAATGGACTTGATGATCCCGTAGAGGCCGCTAAACACCGTTCAATCGCTGAGCAGATCAATCTGAAGCGTCGTTTTGGCGGGCGTATCGTGACGGCATATTTTCATGATTATTTTTTGCGGCGTGGCTGGCCGATTGAACCCTGGCAAGCTATACCGCCAGATGGAGTGAAACACCTCTATGGCACGCTACAGCGGATTGACAGTAATAGGGGCGGTGAGCGTGTCGTCTATATCGGACATCATGATGACACTAATCCTCGTTTTACTGTACGATTTTTAGTGCCGCATTCCCCTGACATATATATGTATCCTGCTCGTGCGCGGTCACCGCACCAGCGACATCTCGACTATGCCTCGCAAGCCAACGGGCGAGGCGGGCTTATTATCGAGCCGCAATTGCACCATACCCGTGAAGTTATTGGTTATAATTCTCAGGATCTCGAGGCGTCGCGTATTGTACCGCTTGCCGCAATTGACATGACGCAGCTGCATGAAAGCGACGGGTCGCAGGAGCAGTTTCCATTTCCGACGATCATCGCGGGGCGAACAGCTATCAAACAGTGGGCAGAGTATCAGGCTGAAAAACCCGATAATGCCGCAGCGGCCGAATTTGCCGCTCAGATACGTGAGTTGCCGCTGGAGCGGTGGCCAGTCGTCACCTATCGTAAGAAATACACCGACTAAGGATCTTTACTTACTCGAGGAAACACACTATACTAGTACCTATGCGCGCGACGCTTCTTTTTTGAGCGATCAACGAAGCAACGCGTCGCGATAATATAACTAATCTAAG
The DNA here is from genome assembly GCA_964552765.1 of uncultured Candidatus Saccharibacteria bacterium. GTDB lineage: Bacteria > Patescibacteriota > Saccharimonadia > Saccharimonadales > Saccharimonadaceae > JAPUDQ01. The sequence continues at coordinate 17,180 of CAZKIA010000001.1, read as the reverse complement.
GAGAAATCTAAAAATATGGCAGATTTTGACCGAAGCAAGCCTCATGTCAACGTCGGTACGATGGGTCACGTCGACCACGGTAAGACGACCTTGACTGCAGCGATTACGAGCGTCCTTGCAAAGAAACTTCCAAGTGACGTAAACAAAAAAGTTGACTACGACCAGATTGACAACGCCCCTGAAGAAAAAGCTCGTGGTATTACCATCGCTACTTCTCATCAGGAGTACGAGAGTGAAAAGCGTCACTACGCACACGTTGATATGCCAGGACACGCCGACTACGTCAAGAACATGATCACCGGTGCTGCACAGGTTGATGGGGCTATCTTGGTAGTATCAGCTGCTGATGGCCCTATGCCACAGACTCGTGAGCACGTACTACTTGCTCGCCAGGTTGGTGTGCCAAAGATTGTCGTCTTCCTCAACAAGATGGATATGGCTGATGAAGAGTTGGTTGAGCTTGTTGAGATGGACGTTCGCGAACTTCTCACCAAGAACGGTTACGACGGTGACAACGCTCCCGTCGTCAAGGGTTCTGCTCTTAAGGCTCTCGAGGGTGATGCAAAATACGAAGACGCTATCATGGAGCTCGTTACAGCAATGGACGACTACATCGAAGAGCCAAAGCGCGACCTCGACAAGCCATTCCTAATGCCTATTGAGGACGTATTCTCGATCAAGGGTCGTGGCACGGTTGCAACTGGTCGTATCGAGACGGGTGTCGTAAAGCTTAACGACGAAGTTGAGATTGTTGGTATCCGCGACAGCCGCAAATCTGTTGTAACGGGTATTGAGGCATTTAAAAAGAACCTTGACCAAGGTCAAGCTGGTGACAACGCCGGTATCTTGCTTCGTGGTGTTGAGCGCGACGACATTGAGCGCGGTCAAGTTATTGTTAAGCCTGGTACGGTTGCTCCTCACACTGAGTTTGATGCTGAGGTATATGTTCTTACTAAAGAAGAGGGTGGTCGTCACACGCCATTCTTTAAGGGCTACAAGCCACAATTTTACTTCCGTACTACTGACGTAACTGGTGAAGTTGAACTTCCAGCTGACAAAGAAATGGTCATGCCTGGTGACACCGTAACCTTCAAGGTAAAGCTCCTTGCACCTATCGCTATGGATGACGGTCTACGCTTCGCGATTCGCGAAGGTGGTCGCACCGTTGGCGCTGGTGTTGTCACAAAGATTACAAAATAATTCGTAACCAGTGACTTCAAAACCGCCCCGATAATCTCGGGGCGGTTTTATGATTGTTGCGATCAAAGCGCCGGCGTTACTTTAAAGGCATCGGGCCTAGTGAGCAGGCTTTTTCGCAGGAGCAGTGGTCGCAGAGTTTTGGATATCGATTGAATCATAGAAATTATTCATCTGCACCTGAATAGACAAGACCCATACAGCCAGTGCCAAAACGACAGCGCCTAGGGCGATCCAGTAAACAGTTTGTTCTGTGAAGCGAGCTTCCATAAACCTGCGATCAGTGCGCGAAGTTGCTGCGACAGATTTCCTCTGGGTTGTACGTTTTACTGGTGTAGACTTAGCCGGGGATCGTTTTGCTGATGATTTTTTGACTACTTTTTTCTTGGCGGTGGCCATAGCGTGTTATTCCTTGATTATATGATTATGGTTAGAAGTATAGCAGATATCGATAAAATGAGTGACCCCACCTGATCCACGAGGACCAAATGAGGTCAACTCGTATGAGGTGGGGTGATGTTCTATGGCACCATGGTGGTGTCGACGGTGATGACGACTTTGACGGCGAATTCCTCGCGCGACGAGGAGTAGAGGTGGATTTCGCTGACGTATGCGTCGAGCGTTGTTGACCTCTGTTTGAGTGCATCGCGAACTGCCATACCCAGCTGGTGATAATTCATCTGCTGAGAACAGGGCGAGCCTGCAAGTAGTGCAAATGATTTAGCTCGCGAGTCGGAGCTAGCCAGTGCAAACGCCGTGCCTGCAAACAAGAAAATTGCTTCGATGACTTCAGAAACGAGCACTTGGTCAGTGTCCGTTAATGAGGCATTCATACCAATCACTTCCTTCTGTCGATGTACGTAGAACAATGCTGATTATATCATGAATATACGTATTATGCAACTTGCATTGCCCTGAGGAGTGTTGTAAAGTAAATACGTATTATTAATCATTCCGACAACTCAGCCAAGCAGAACAATCCTGATCTGAGCACGAGGTTACGGAATCGTCTGCTCGACGTTACGGGCAAGGAGTATAGTATGGCAGATGCCAAGAACGAGGCACCGAAGATTCGGATTCGCCTTAAAGCCTATGATCACAAGGTGATCGATCAATCAGCAAAACAAATTATCGATACGGCGATCCGTACTGGTGCTAGTATCGCTGGCCCTGTACCGTTGCCGACACGCCGTAGCACCTTCACGGTGGTTAAGAGCCCACATGTCTACAAAAAAGGCGGAGAAGCCTTTGAGATGCGTGTGCACAAGCGTCTTATCGACATCATCGGTGCCACACCAAAGACAATTGATAGCCTTCAGAATCTCAGCCTGCCAGCAGGTTGTGACGCTGAAATTCGCATGTAATTCGCAGCGCATATGATAAATCAGTCCTGCTTACACGGGACTGATTTTTATAGAGAGGTGATGATTTGTAAGCTTAATTACATATCTTGGTGTCGGCTCATGTATAATCACTAGTGAAGATTATTAACGAGGAGGATACTCATAATGGCAAAAGATAAAACATTCGGTGCGCTCATACTTGGTGCAATTGCTGGTGCGGTTGCTGGCCTGCTTTTTGCTCCAAAAAGTGGTAAAGAAACACGTGAAGACATAAAGCGCAAGGCAGAAGAAGCTAAAAAACAAGCCTCAAAACGAGCCGAACAGGCAAAGAAAGCTGCCGCTGAGAGTGCAGACGAAGTTAAAAACGCTGCCGCTCGCGCAGGCAAAGAGCTCAACGAGCTTGCTGTTGATGCAAAAGAACGTGCTGCTCGCGTAGCTGAAGATGCCAGGACAACAGCTGGTACGGTAGCCGATACTACAAAGCGACATTTCGGCGACAGTAAGAAGAGCTAACAACACGAGTCTTACGATTATCATGACCGAGCCGCATAAAGAGGCTCGGTCATTTTTATGGTTATGCTATAATCATATCCATATGACGAAAAAACAAAAAAATAGTAAAAAATCTGTTCGTAAAACCACCCGCAAAAGAATCGCCGCCAAGATCAATGAGCGAGACAGCACCTATTTTCTCAAAATCGTGATGTACATTATCTTGGGGTCGTTATGGATCAAGTTTGCACACCCGCTCTTTATCGGGCCGCTTGTGCTCAGCGGGCTGCCTGTCGGGCTCATGATAGGAGTGTTGCTCGCCAGTCGTGACCCGTCTCAGATCGATCGCAAGATTGAGTATGCGTTATTGATTATCGTTGCTATTATGACGTATTTCTTGCCAGCAGGCATCGTACTATAGGGCAGGTGCAACTACGACCGTTTAAACCTACCAGGTGAAACTTGCTCGATAAACTCATCAAATGTCATGCCTGAAGCTGTGAGTTGTTTTGCTAAGACGACACCGACATATCGTAAGTGCCAGGGTTCGTAGGCAGTGCCAGTGATCGGTTCTTTGAGGGCTGGAAAGCGTATGATAAAGCCGTATTCTGGCGCATGTTCGTCGAGCCAAGCGATCGTGGCACTGTCGAGTTCGCATTTGTCACTATTTGCCTTACAGGCGGGCGAGGCATTGTCGACATCAACGGCATAGCCGGTATGATGCTCGCTCGTACCAGGAAGGGCGACGTATTGTTTGGCGGCGGCTTCACCTCGTTTTTCAACGAAACTATCATATATAGTTTGTTGCTCTGCGATTGAGCGGTAGGCGCTCGCGATCATCAAGTGATGCCCATCTGCTTCGGCACGGGTAAATAATTCAGTTAATTTTTGTTGCGTACGAGCCTCAAGCTTGATGGGTGTGTCGCTCGCTGCATGCGGCAGGGATGACTCAACAAGATTCTGTGCCTGGTATTCTTTAGCCAAGGGGTGATATTTTGAGACGTACATCCAGGGGTGATGCGCGCTGAGGAGGGATGAATCAGGAAGATAGAGAGGCTTTGTGGCGTCGGGCAGGTCGATTGTCATGAGGCTTGTTTTTGCGGTATTTTTGATTGATGCATCAATTGCCTCATACTCAAGCTCAATACCACGACCAAGATAAATACTATATCCTGCCAGTACACCGAGACAAATAATGATACATAGTATCCACCCCCATGACGTGCTCGGCCGCTGCAGCGCGGCTACCCGTTCTCGATGACGACGAAACTCCCGCATATTTATTTATGATAGCATAGGCGCTACACTAAAGACATGAAACGAACTATTCTCATCGGCGGGGTGCTATGCCTCGTGTTGTTGGGCGGTTATGGTATTACGAGGATGCTTTTGCCGACACCTCGCCAGTCTGTAGCACCGCATACTCAATCCCCACCAGTGACGACAAAGCCTGTCGCACCTCAGATACGATTTGCCGCTATGGGGGATATGTTGGCACACGATAGTATTGTGAATAATGCTCGCACAGCAGATGGCTATGACTTTACAAGATATTTCGCCACCATCAAGCCCCTCTACAGTGACGCCGATGTGGTGTTTTGCAACCCCGAGACTCCCGCTGCGGGTACGGCCTTGGGGATTAGTGGCTATCCAACATTTAATGCTCCATCAGAATTCCCACGAGATCTGTCTAAGGTTGGCTGTAATATGATCAACCTGGCAACAAACCATATGTATGACAAAGGCCAGGCAGGGATTGACGGTACATTATCGGTATGGCGAGAACAAAAGCCACTGGCAATTGCCGGTGCTAATTCGTCTTCGGCAGATAGTGAGATGGTGTCGTACTTTACTAAAAATGGTCTCAAGGTAGCATTTGTCGCCTTTATGGATTTTAGTAATACACCCGTACCAAATGCCTACTCAGTTGAAAGTTATCATGACAAAGAAAAAACCAAAGCCAAATTGGTGACCGCTCGCAAAAATGCTGATGTTGTTATCGTATCGGCACATTGGGGAACGGAGGACTCATCAGTGATTAACGAAGACCAAAAATCCGCTGCACAGTTTTTTGCCGATGCCGGTGTTGATGTGGTGATCGGTACGGGCCCGCACGTCTTGCAGCCTGTCGCGCGAGTGAGTGGCGCCAATGGTCATTCGACACTTGTCTGGTATTCGATTGGTAATATGCTCTCGAGCCAACTCAAACTTGAGGAGCTTACAAGTGGCGTGGCATCATTTACTGTCATCAAAAAAGATGGACGTATCAATGTAGAAAAACTTGGCTTTCAGCCAACCTTTATGGCTTATGATTGGCCGGCGGCTGATCGAGCGGCTGAGAAGTTATCATCGCGTACCAACCTGATGCTGTACCCACTCTCAGACGCAGGTGACAGATTGAAAACTATGTTCCCAGGCGAAACGGTTGCATCTCGGCAGCAATATATTATGAAAACACTGGGATCGGATTCAGGCGTAACATTCGCCCCCTAACTAGTTAACTAGCTGTCGCTTCTTCAGCTCGGTAAGCGTCTTTTGTAAGTATGGATAGGCTTCATCGAGGGTGAGGTTACTCTTGTGTAGCGCGGTGGCAAGGTCTTTGCCAACATAGCGAAAATGCCATGGCTCGTATTGATACTGCGTGATGGCGGTTTTATCGCTAGGATAGCGTACGATAAAACCGTAGAGATAAGAGTTCTCAGCTAGCCATTTACCAGCGGTCGTGTCACCAAAGCATGTTTCAAGGTAGCATTCTCGACTGATGAGGCTTACATCAAAGGCAATACCAGTTTGGTGTTCGCTCTGACCCGGGCGAGCGGAATATTTGTTGGCGGCCTCTTCTCCACTTGTACGAGCATAATTATCAAAATACTTCTTTTGGAGTTCATATGATCGAAATCCACTGGCGATAAAAAGATCATGACCTGCGGCTTTAGCAGCAGTAAAGAGTTCGACAGTTGGCTCAAAAACTGTGCGACGTAGTGATTGTTCCTCGCGGGATTTTTGGGTGTTGCTTGGTACGTTTGATGGCGGGATATCTAGGTCACCCGGGGTATAAGAGGCATCTGCAAGGGGATGCTGTTTGCTGACAGTTACCCAAGTGCTAGAAGGGAGGTCGTAATTTTCGATGACCGCCAAGATAGAGCTTGTATGAGGAAGCGTCAGCATGACAGGGCCTTGCTCTGGCTTAAGGCCAGGGTCGGGTTGGGATACAGCGGCCGGGGCGGGTAATGGTTGATGTCGTAGCGCGGCAACAACTAATATCGCTACTGCTGTAACAATAATTCCACCTATCAATAGTACTGGAGATATACGACGTGACTTCATGGTAGTTAGCATATCATTTTTGTTGATGCACAGGTACACTATTAGTATGAAACGTCCCTCCATAGTCATGGCGATAACCATACTAGCGGCGCTACTTGGCGGGCAGATTGTATCTGGACAGGAGCAGACGAGCAAAATATGTGATGAAGCGAAGACGCCGTGGTGTATTGCGCCGCGACTGCAACCTTCTTTGGATGGTATAGCGGGCGCTACAGTACCAAAGATCGCAACACCGGACTGGCTGGCACCGCCGCCTGCACCAGCGGCGCCACGTATCGTTAGCTATAGTGTCTCGACTCGGGGCACGATTACAGCAGACATGGCGGAATTCAAGGCTATCGCAGCAGCGACGTTGGCTGATTCACGTGGCTGGTCACGGTTAGGCGTTGGCTTTCGCGAGGTAGAAAGCGGTGGAGAATTCACATTATTTTTGAGCGAGGCATCCCAGATGACGACTTTTTCTGCGTCGGGGTGCGATACCACCTATAGCTGTAATGTGGGACGAGCTGTTGTGATCAACCAAGATCGTTGGCTCACGGCAACACCGTCCTGGACAGAAGGCGGGGGTGATCTTGCATCCTATCGACAAATGGTGATAAATCATGAGACAGGCCATTGGCTGGGGCATGGTCATCGGCAATGTGGCGGCTCGGGACAGGCAGCACCCATTATGCAGCAACAGTCGATGAGCCTCCAGGGATGTACGCCAAATCCATGGCCACTGACGGGTGAAATGTATAGTCCAACACTAGGAATACGGTCATGAGTGAGGAATTTGTCAATCGTCGTGGTCGAAAAACGAAGGTAAACGATGAGGTAGCCGCGGCTGTACCGGTAGACATGACCGTGCAGAAGCCACGATCTCGCATTCGGTTGAAATTTCCAGCTATTCGATTACCGAAAGTGCGTATTTCACGACGGATGATGTTGATTTTTGCTGTAGCTCTCGTGGTGATAGGGGTCATCGTACTTGTAGGCGTTGATAGTGTTAAGCGTGATTATGAACGCCAAGCTGCGGCTATGCGACGATCGATCCTTGAGGCAGGTAAACATATTCCATCACAGGATGCATCGGCGCTTGAAGTTGCCCGCCAACTACGCAGTGGATTGACTGCGCCCACAACGTGCCGTGTCACGGGACTTGATGTTGTGAGCTGGTACGGGCCTGCTAAGAACGCTCGCGATGACTGCGTGGCGACTGCACGAACATATACTGAGCTGCAGACAGCGCTTCGTGACATGGAAGCAGTCAGTGGCTACATCAGCACAGTTGGTGATGCGCTATCGGCGGGTCTGGGGGCTCCATCTGGTGGTCAGTACGCCATCGCCGATGATTATGTCACGTCGTGGGCAGCAGCCCAGGAGAAAATCAAACATATTACGCCTCCACCGCGTGTGGCTCAGCAACATGAAGCACTCCTCAGGCGCGTAACATCAGTGCTAGAGGCATGGCAATCAATGCAGCAAGCGATGAGTAATCGAAGTGCCGAAGCCTTCAAGTCATCTGAGGCTAAGCTGCAAACCGCTTATACCGAACTTCGTACGAGTGCGGTGGAGATTCAAGCTACAACAACTGGTTTACAGTCATCGATCACGTCATTGACTCGGTAAGGTATTACCTAGACATATTATCATCAGATAGCTGTTGACACCTCGAGAGTCTATCTGGTAAAATAAGTCAGTTAAGAATATTAAATTGTTCTTGGCGAGTCCGCAGGTCCACTATCTCTAACAGAGTGAGGAAACCACGAGCCGCCAAGAATTTTAAGTGGAAAGGGACAAGAGTTAATATGAAAACTCTCCTCGGTACCAAAATTGGTATGACCCAGATCCTCAGCGAGGACGGCGAAGCTATTCCAGTAACGCTTATCCAAGCTGGCCCATGCACGGTGACTCAGGTGAAAACTGTCGATAGCGACGGTTACGCCGCTGTGCAAATCGGGTATGGTGAGGGTAAGAACCTGAGCAAGGCCGTAGCGGGACACGTCAAGAAGTCTGGTATGACACCAAAAGTCATCCAGGAAGTTCGCGTGTCTGAGCTTCCCGCTGAGATCAAGATTGGTGACGCATTTGATGTCACTGTCTTTGAGCTCGGCGATGTCGTCGATGTAACTGGCACGAGCAAAGGTAAAGGCTTTGCTGGTACCATCAAGCGACACAACTTTAATCGCCAGCGTAAAACGCACGGTGGTAAAGGAAACACACGTAAAGTCGGTTCAATCGGCTCTATGTACCCACAAAAAATCTTTAAAGGCAAGACAATGGCAGGCCAAATGGGTAACGAGCAAGTTACCGTTAAAAACCTGGTTGTTGCCTACATTGATGCTGCCGACAACCTGATCGGACTTAAGGGCGCAGTCCCTGGGCCTCGTCGCGGCATTGTGACGATCGGAGGGGAGAAATAATTATGGCTGAAACTACTCCGAAACTATCAAAAGACGTCTTTGGCGTCACCGTGAACAACCACGAACTACTAAAGCTAGCTTACGACTCGTATCTTGCTGGTAGCCGCAACGCACACGCCAAGACAAAAGAGCGTGGCGATGTCCGCGGTGGTGGTAAGAAACCATGGAAGCAAAAAGGCACTGGTCGCGCACGATTTGGTAGCTCACGCAACCCAATCTGGCGTGGTGGTGGTATTGTTTTCGGGCCAACTGGCAACGAAAACTTCACGAAGAAGATATCTGTTGGTAGCAAGCGCGTTGCACTGCGCCAGGCTTTGAGCCTTGCTAGTGACGCCAAGAAAATCGTAATTTCCGATGTTAAAACTACTGGTAAAACTCGAGAGATCGCTGATTTTCTTACAAAGCAAAAACTGGCTGACAAGCGCCGAGTGCTACTGGTTGTTGATGAAAAGGCTCCAGACATGATCCGTGCGACCAAGAACATCGCAAATGTCGAGCTGGTTCGCGGCATATACCTTAGCGTCTACCACATCCTTAACGCTGATACTATTGTCATGACACCTGCAGCCCTCAAGGCAGTTGAAGCATGGCTGGCACCAGCTAAGCTCGCGAAGACCGAAAGGAGTGCCTCATGATAACGCTCATTCCTCGCATGACTGAAAAGGCATACGCACAGAGCCTCCAGGGTACCTACGTCTTTAGTGTGCCACTCACTGCCGTTAAAGCTGAAGTAGCCCGGGCTGTTGAAGCTCAGTATGCTGGCACCAAAGTCAAAGATGTTCGTCTAGTTGTCCAAGCTGGCAAGCGCGTCCGTGCCTATCGCGGTAAGCGTGTTGCACCAGGTCGTGCGAGCCGAACTGACTCTAAGAAAGCATATGTATCTCTCTCTGAGGGCGCTATCCAGCTCTTCAAAGAAGAAGAGGAGAAGAAATAATGGCCATCAAAGCATATAACCCAACGACCAACGGCCGCCGTGGTATGACAAGCCAAGACTTCTCAGATATTACGACAAAGAAGCCACTCAAGAGCCTTGTTCGTATCAAGAAATCAACCGCTGGTCGCAACAATCAAGGTCGTATCACGACTCGTCACCGTGGTGGTGGCGTACGCCGTATGTACCGCCTCATGAATCACCAGCTTGCTGCAGGACTTACTGCGACGGTTGAAGAGATCGAGTACGACCCAAACCGCTCAGCGCGTATTGCTCGTATCAAAGATCAGAAGGGTGTGTATCACTATATCCTCGCCAGTCGTGACATGAAAGTTGGTACAAAGATTGAATCTGGCGAGAAAGCCTCAGTCGAAACAGGCAACCGCCTGCCACTAGCAAACATTCCTGTTGGTTCACAGATTTATGGTATCGAGATTGCACCTGGCAAAGGCGGCCAAATGGTTCGTGCCGCTGGTACTAAAGCCCAGTTAATGGCCAAAGAAGGTAATTACGCTCAGGTGCGTATGCCAAGCGGCGAAGTTCGTCGTTTCCGCCTTGAATGCATGGCTCACCTCGGTATTGTCGGTAACGAGCAGCACCAAAACGTCAAGATCGGCTCAGCTGGTCGCAAGCGTCGCATGGGCTTCCGTCCATCAGTTCGTGGTGTTGTTATGAACGCTGTTGATCACCCGCACGGTGGTGGTGATGGTGGTGCACATGGTACTGGTAAAGCGCCGCGGACTCCTTGGGGTCAGCTAACGCTTGGCTATCGTACTCGTCGCCGCAAATCAACCGACAAAGCAATTGTAAGATCACGCCATGAGGCGAAGAGGAAGAGGTAAGATATGAGTCGATCACTCAAAAAAGGCCCCTACGTCGACTTCAAGCTCGCGAAGAAAGTGGCGGCGCTCGGGAGCGATGACAGGACAGTTATCAAGACATGGGCTCGTGCTAGCACGATCAGTCCAGACATGGTAGGCCGCACTATTGCCGTACATAACGGTAAGGTTCACGTACCAGTGTATGTCAGTGAAAATATGGTTGGTCACAAGCTCGGTGAGTTCAGTCCAACTCGTAAATTCCGTCGACACGGTGGAAAGGACAAGAAGTAATGGCTGATGTCCTCCTTACCAAAGCCTACATCCGTGGCGTTGACCAGACACCGCGCAAGCTCAGCGAAGTCGCCAGTCTTGTTCGTGGACGTACAGTGGCTGATGCGCTCGTTATACTTGAGCACACACCACGTCGTGCCGCCAAAGTTGTTGCCAAGGCCGTGAGTAGCGCCAAAGCAAACGCCTTTAACAACGACGGACTTGATGAAAAAACACTCCGTATTGAGTCAATTACGGTTACAGCCGGCCCCCGCATGAAGCGTTACCGCGCTGGTGCAATGGGTCGCGCTAAACCATACCAGAAGAAATCAAGCCACGTCATGGTTGTCGTGACGGGCGAGAAGAAAATTAAAGCAGCCCCAGCGAAATCTGCGGCCAAAACCGATAAGAAGGAGAGCAAATAATGGGACAAAAAGTCAACCCAATTTCTATGCGCCTCCAGGTCAGTAAAAACTGGCGAAGCAAATGGTTTGCCGGTAAACGCGATTTTGCTAATTGGCTTGGTCAGGACATCCGTGTCCGACGCGCGATTGAAAAGAGATTTGAAACTCGTGCTGTTATCAACAGTATCGATATTGAACGATCAGCCAACATGACGACCGTTACGATTCACACCGCAAAAGCTGGTGTAGTGATTGGTCGTGGTGGTTCAGGTGTCGCCGAGCTCAAGGCGGAGATCGAAAAGATTATGGGCACAACCGTTCGGGTCAATATCGAAGAGGTCAAGCGCCCAGAGCTTGCAGCTAAGATTGTTGCTGAGAACATTGCCCGACAACTTGAACGCCGTATCAACTTCCGTCGCGCCACTAAGATGTCAGCGCAAAACACCATGAACGCCGGTGCTAAAGGTATCCGTATCGAGGTTGCTGGGCGTCTCAACGGTGCTGAGATGAGCCGTCGCGAAAAAATTATCCTTGGGAGTGTACCGCTGCACACACTACGTGCTGATATCGATTATCACTGTGCCCGTGCTCAACAGCCAGGTGCTGGTGTCATCGGCGTCAAGGTATGGATCTACAAGGGTGAAAGGAGTGGACGCTAATGCTACTGCCAAAGAAAACCAAGTATCGTAAAGTCCGCAAGGGTAAAAACGATGGTGTTGCGACAGCTGGCCACTACATTGCTTTTGGTGATTACGGCCTACAGAGCCTCACTAACGAGCGCATCACGAGCCGTCAGATTGAATCTGCTCGTCAAGCCATGACTCGTTACATCAAACGTGGTGGTAAGATTTGGATCCGTATTTTCCCTCACACACCTGTCACGCGCAAGCCACAGGATGTCAAGATGGGGAGCGGTAAAGGAAACCCTGAGTTTTTCGTCGCCAAAGTCAAGACTGGTACGGTGATGTTTGAGATGAAGGGTGTCAGTGAAGAAACAGCCCGAGAGGCAATGCGCCTGGCGAGCCACAAATTACCAGTTAAAACACGCTTTGTAAGCAGAGAGGAGTTCTAGTATGGCTACCAAGAAAACGACCGAACCAACTGAAAAAGACCTGCAAGCCACACTGGCTCAGCTCCGCCAAGATTTGAGTGATGCGCGCCGTAGCCTTGCCGGTAACGAATTGCCGAATCCGCGCGTTATTGCATCGACTCGTAAAGAAATCGCTCGCACGCTAACCGCGATCAATGCTCAGAAGAAGGAGAATCTATAATGCCTAAGAAAATTACAGGGATTGTCGCAAGCGATCTCGCTGATAAGACTATTGTCATCAGCGTTACGAGTCGCGAGACCCATCCGATTTATGGCAAGCAGTATTCAGTCACGCGCAAATATTCGGCGCATGATGAGAAAAATGAAGCCAAAAAAGGTGATCGTGTAGAGATCTCAGAGTGCCGTCCTATGAGCAAGACCAAAAGTTGGAAGCTCGAACGAATCATTGAGACTGGTCATGGCGATATTGAAGTCAAAGACGAAGATGCTGTTGTCGAGGTTACGCAGTCCAAGGCTGAAAAGCCGAGCGAGGAGGAGTCATGATCCAACAAGAGTCACGCCTTAAAGTTGCTGACAACAGTGGGGCAAAATCACTTCTCTGTATTCGCGTACTTGGCGGTACACGCCGTCGCTACGCTCGTGTTGGCGATATCATCGTCGCCAGCGTCAAAGAAGCGAGTCCAACTGGTAACGTCAAAAAGAAATCTGTTGTTCGTGCCGTCGTTGTCCGCACTACTGACAAGATCAAACGCCGCGACGGTAGCACTATCTGCTTTGATGAAAACGCCGCTGTTGTTATCAATGATGATAAGAATCCACGTGCTACTCGTGTCTTTGGCCCGGTACCTCGTGAACTACGCGACATGGGCTACATGAAGATCATTAGCCTTGCGCCGGAGGTACTATAATGCGAAGTAAAAATGAAGTGAAAACGATGAAGAAGCTACGAGTCCGCAAGGGTGATCTCGTAAAAGTCATTATGGGTAGTCACAAAGGCAAGACTGGCAAAGTGGTTCGCACAAGTGCCGTTGATCAAAAGGTTTTTGTCGATGGTATTGGTGTCGTAAAGCGCCACATCAAGCCTAGTCAGCTCAACCCACGAGGTGGCACAAAAGAAATCCATATCGGACTTTCAGCCGGCAAAGTAGCACTTGTGCACGATGAAAAGAAATCAACTACGAGCCGTCTTGGCTACACAATCGATAAGACCGGTAAGAAAACTCGTATCGCTAAAAAGACTGGAAAGGAGATCTAATATGGCTGATAAGAAAACTATAGCAGTGACTACAGACTCCCCACGTCTTAAGGCGCTCTACAAGAGTACCTATGCGGCTGAGCTGAAGAAGGAACTGGGCCTTGCAAACATGCATGAAGTCCCTAAACTGCAAAAGATTGTCGTGAGTGTCGGTATCGGTAAGCACAAAGACGACAAGCGTCATCACGAGCTGGTTGTTACCACGCTTGCAAAGATCACGGGCCAGCAGCCAATTGACCGTATGGCCAAGAAATCAATCGCATCATTTAAAATCCGTGCTGGAATGAACCGTGTCGGTGTCAGTGTAACGCTCCGTGGGGCTCGTATGTATGAGTTCCTTGACCGTCTGGTTAATATCGCTATGCCACGTATCCGTGACTTTCACGGTGTCAGTGCCAAGGGGTTTGACCGTCGAGGCAACTATAACCTCGGTCTTGTCGAGCAGTCTGTCTTTCCTGAATTAACATTTGAAGACACCCAAGTACTGCACGGCCTTCAGATTACCTTTGTGATTCAACCAAGTAACGCAGCTAATAGTCGGGCACTTCTCGAGAAATTCGGTGTGCCATTCGAGAAAGGAGATCGACGCTAATGGCTAAGAAATCAATGATCGCTCGCGACCTCAAACGTCAAAAAATGATCACTCGTACGGCCGCCAAACGCGCTGAACTCCGCGCTGCTGGCGACCAAGAGGGTCTGGCAAAGCTACCGCGCAACTCAAGCCCCACTCGCTGGAAAAACCGTTGCCAGGTAACAGGACGCCCCCATGCGTACATGCGCCGATTTGGTGTCAGTCGTATCGAGTTCCGTGAACGAGCAAGCAAGGGAGAAATCCCTGGTGTAACGAAAGCGAGTTGGTAATATGGCATTACTTTCTACAGATCCAATAGCAGACATGCTCACCCGTATCCGCAATGCAATTGCGGCCGGTAAAAATGAAGTTCGCTTGCCAAGCAGCAGCGTTAAACTGTCGGTGGCAAACCAGCTGAAGAAATCTGGTTACCTCACCCGTGTAGAAACCGAAAAAGGTACACCACGTGACACATTGGTGATCACTATCAATGAAGCTGGGACTAATGCTACGATCACTGAGATCCAGCGTGTCAGTACCCCAGGTCGTCGCGTATACAGTAGCGCCAAAGAAATCCCCCGCGTCAAAAGTGGCCGTGGCATCATGCTCGTCAGTACCAGCAAGGGTATCATGACCGACAACGAAGCCCGCCGTTCAAAACTGGGTGGCGAGTTAATTTGTAAGGTATATTAAATTAGATTCTAGACGTTAGATACTAGATTCTAGAATAATCATAATAATTAAGAAAGGAGATTGAATATAGATTCAACTAAAGATTCGAGAGATATTCTCTAAAATCTAGCATCAAGAATCTACATTCTAACTCAATTATGAGTCGAATCGGAAAACTACCAATTGAGATTCCGTCCGGTGTGACAATCACGGTTGACTCTGGTGATGTGACTGTTGTGGGCCCAAAGGGCACACTAAAGCAGTTTGTGACGCCAGCGGTCAATGTTGAGATCAAGGACGGTATCCTTACTGTCTTGCCTAAAGACGACAGTCGCGAAGCACGTGCTCAGCACGGCCTGATGCGCACGCTTATTAACAACATGGTGACAGGTGTCACCAAAGGATTCGAGAAGAAACTCGAAGTAAATGGCGTCGGTTTTCGTGTTGGCATGAGTGGCAACGACCTCGAAATGAGCCTTGGCTTTAGCCACCCAGTAAAATACAAGACGCCTGAAGGTGTACAGATCACCACGAACAAGATGGAGATCACAGTTAGCGGCATTAGCAAACAGCATGTCGGTCAGGTCGCAGCAGAGATCCGCGCATTGAAGAAGCCCGAACCATACAAGGGCAAGGGTATCAAATATGCCGATGAAGTAATATTGCGTAAAGCAGGAAAGACGGGTAAATAGTATGAAACATTTGACCAAAAAACTACTTGCTCAGAAACTGCGCCAAAACCGCATTCGAGCAAAGGTGAGTGGTACAGCTGACCGTCCACGTCTGACCGTGACGATCAGTAACCTACATATTTCTGCTCAGCTTATCGATGACGTTGCTGGTACCACGCTGGCTGCAGCCACAACAGTTGGCAACAAAGCCGCCAAGGGTACCATGACGGAACGCGCCGCAGTTGTCGGAGCTGATATCGCAAAGAAAGCCGCTAAGAAAAAAATTACAAGCGTCGTTTTTGACCGCAACGGTCGCCAATACGCCGGTCGTCTCAAGAGCCTAGCTGATGCTGCACGTAACGAAGGATTGGAGTTCTAATCATGGCCGAAACTACTACATCTACCCCAAATACAAATCGTCCGGCACGTGGCGGCAACAACGCTCGCGGTGGACAGCGCCGCAACGACCGTTTTAATGCCAATGCTCCTCGGGAGGAAAAAGCGTTTGAAGAAATTGTTATCGGTATTGATCGTGTTGCCCGTGTTGTCAAAGGCGGTCGCCGCTTCCGATTCAAGGCGCTTGTTGTCGTCGGTGATCGCAAAGGTAAAGTCGGTGTTGGTGTCAGCAAGGGTGCTGATGTCCAGGTGGCTGTCCAAAAAGCTACCGACGTTGCTAAGAAGCACCTTATTACCGTACCTGTCAAAAACGGCACAATCCCACATGATGTCGAAGTCAAGCTTAGCGGCGCGCGAGTTCTGCTAAAGCCGGCTGCGCCTGGTACTGGTATCATTGCCGGTGGCGTTGTCCGTAATATTATCGGCGTGACTGGTGTCACTGATCTTCTCAGTAAATCACTTGGTTCAAGCAACAAAGTCAACATTGCGTATGCAACGATTGAAGCACTCAAGAGTCTCGTGCCGCGCGACCAATGGCTTGGTCAAGAGGGAAGAGGGAAGAGGGAAGAGGGAAGTAAAGTATCAGCCGCTAAGACGGATG
>CAZKIA010000001.1:0-763 GCA_964552765.1 uncultured Candidatus Saccharibacteria bacterium | reverse complement strand
GACGAAAAAGGAGACGAAGTAATGAAGTACAACGAACTACAAGTTTCTTCGAGTAAAGCCAAAAAGCGTGTTGGTCGTGGCATCGCAGCCGGTCAGGGTAAAACTGCTGGCCGCGGTACAAAAGGCCAGGGCGCTCGAACAGGCAAGAAGCATGCTCATGGATTTATGGGTGGCCAGGGCGCATTGATGCAGCGTATTCCTAAAAGCCGTGGCTTTAAGAGTCTTCGTGTTCCAGCGCAGACATTGTATGTCGACCAGCTCAATGATGTTAAAGCAGCGACTATCGATAATCAAGCTCTCTTTGCGGCGGGTCTGATTGCGACACCGTATCACACGGTCAAGCTGATTGCTCGCGGTGAATACACTGGTAAAGCAACTATCAAAGTGCAGGCAGCAAGCGCAAGTGTCCGCGAAGCTGTCAAGAAATCTGGTGGGTCATTTGAAGCAATGCCAGTACCAACTCTTCCTGTCAGTAAACGTCAGAAAAAGGTTGAACACCGGGCCAAACTAGCCGAAAAATAGGCTCCGATACAACAAAGAAATCGCAGGTTCAATCAGCCTGCGATTTTTGATGTGAAGTACGTGCACAAAAAAAGTACAATTACACCCTATAAATAACTCGTCTAGCCTGCTAAAATAGATGGTAAGTAATCAAGGGTAAATTTTTTATGATGAGCTGGCGAACCATTTTCGCATCGTTGAAGAGTCGAGATATGCAAAAGCGTTTGCTGACGATCTTGGCGATAATTATTATCTATCGTTT